>NZ_AJFC01000306.1:0-61174 GCF_000256505.1 Rhodococcus sp. P14
ACCAGCAGCAGGGAACCGAGCGTGGCGTGGTCGATGCCGACGCGCTGCTCGATCGCGGGGATGTGCACCACCCACATCGCGAGCAGGAACCCGTTGACGCCGAAGGTCGCGAACACGGCCGCGCGGGCACGGCGAAGATCGTGAGCGCTCACATGTCCCGACGCTACCGGCCCTCAGATGCCGGCGAGCAGTTCCGGCACCGGGTCGGTGAGGATCGCGCCGATCTCGGCCAGCGCCCGCGCGGCCTGCTCACCGTCGACGAGCCGATGGTCGAACGACAGCGACAGCGTCGTGACCTGCCGGACGGCGAGCTCGCCGTCCACCACCCACGGACGCGGGCCGATCGCACCGAGCGCGAGGATGGCGGTCTCCCCGGGATTGAGGATGGGGGTGCCGGTGTCGACCCCGAACACGCCCACGTTGGTGATCGACACCGTGCCGCCGGTCAGCTCCGCCGGGGTGGCCCGGCCCGAGCGGGCCGTCTCCGCCGCCCGGGCGACGGCGTCGGCGAGGTCCGGCAGCGACAGGCGGTCGGCGTCGTGGATCACCGGCACCATCAGTCCCGCGTCGGTGGCGGTCGCGATGCCCAGGTTGACGTAGTGACGGGTGACGATCTCCTGGTGCTCCTCGTCCCACGCCGCGTTGAGGACCGGTTGGTGCGCGAGCACCCGCAGCAGCGCCTTGGCCACCACGGTGAGCGGCGTGGGATGCCGCCCCTCGAAGGCCGCCGCGCCGCGGAGCCGGGAGACGAGCTCGACCGTCGCCGTGACGTCGCAGGTGAGGAACACGGTGACGTGCGGGGCGGTGAAGGCACTGCGCGCCACTGCGGCGGCGGTGCGTCTGCGGATCCCGTGGATCGGGGTGCGGGTTTCGCGCGGCGGTCCGGCTTCCGGCGGCTGCGTGTCGCGGGCCTCCGCGGCCCGGCGCACGTCGGGCACGGTGATCACCCCGCCCGCACCGGTGCCGGTCACCCCGGTGAGATCCACGCCGAGCTCCCGGGCCTCGCGGCGGGCGGACGGCTTGGCGTCCGGCCGGTGCCGCGCCCCGGCCGGCGCCTGCGGGGACGGCGCCGCCGCGGCGCGTGCCGCGCGCCTGCTCGCCGGGGCCGCGCCCGGACCGTAGCCGACGAGCACCTGCACGGGTCCGCCGCCGTCGCCCGCGCCGGGGAGAGTGAACCGGATCAGCGGATTCCCCACGGGCACGCTGTCGCCGGGTTCGGCGAGCAGTTCGGCGACCGTCCCGGCGTACGGGGACGGCAGTTCCACGGTCGCCTTGGCGGTCTCGACCTCCGCGATCACCTGGTTGAGCTCGACCCGGTCCCCGACGGCCACGGTCCACGACACCAGTTCCGCCTCGGTCAGGCCCTCACCGAGGTCCGGCAGCCGGAACACCTCGCTGTGCCCGCCCGCCACGTCGCCGCGCTCGCTCACGCTCTGCTCCATGTCCCGGTCCTCACGCCGCGAGGCTGCGGTCGACGGCGTCGAGGATGCGGTCCGGGTCGGGCAGGTGGTGCGCCTCGAGTTTCGCCGGGGGATAGGGGATGTCGAATCCGCCGACCCGCAGCACCGGCGCCTCGAGCTGGTAGAAGCAGCGTTCCGAGAGGCGGGCGGCGATCTCGGCGCCGATGCCGCAGAACAGCGGTGCCTCCTGCACCACGACCAGGCGTCCGGTGCGCCGCACCGACGCCTCGACGGTGTCGAAGTCGACGGGCGAGACGGACCGCAGATCGATCACCTCCACGGAATGCCCCTCGGTCTCGGCGATCTGCGCGGCCTGCAGGGCGGTCGCGACCATCGAGCCGAACGTCACGACGGTGACGTCCGTGCCCGCGCGGGTGACGCGGGCCCGGTCCAGCGGCAGCTCCGGCTCCGCGTCGAGATCGACCTCGGCGCGGTCCCAGTACCGGCGCTTGGGCTCGAGGAAGATCACCGGATCGTCGAGGGCGACGGCCTGCTGGATCATCGCGTAGGCGTCGGCCGGGTTGCTCGGGCTGACCACCCGCAGTCCGGCGGTGTGCGCGAAGTACGCCTCGGGTGACTCGGAATGGTGTTCGACCGCCCCGATCCCGCCGCCGTAGGGGATGCGGATGGTCAGCGGTGCGGTGACCCGCCCGGCGGTGCGGTAGTGGATCTTGGCGACCTGCGAGACGATCTGGTCGAACGCGGGGTAGACGAAGCCGTCGAACTGGATCTCGCACACCGGTCGGTAGCCGCGCAGCGCCATGCCGAAAGCCGTTCCCACGATCCCGGATTCGGCGAGGGGGGTGTCGATGACGCGGTTGTCGCCGAAGTCCTTCTGCAACGTGTCGGTGACGCGGAAGACTCCGCCGAGCCGGCCGACGTCCTCTCCCATGATCACCACCTTGCGGTCGTGTTCGAGGGCCCGGCGCAGTCCGGCGCCGAGGGCGGCGCCGAGGGCCAGGGTGGTGGTGGTCATGACAGCGCCTCCTCGTGGGTCGCGTTCTCGAAACCGGCGAGGTAGTCGCGGTAGCGGGTGCGTTCCTCGGCGATCGCCGGGTGGTCGGTGGCGTAGACGTGGTCGAACATGCTCAGCGGCTCCGGATCTCGGGCGCCGAGGGTGCCGGCGCGCAACCGGGCCGCGGCCTCGTCCGCGGTGGCGCCGACCTCGTCGAAGAACCCGGCATCGGCGTGGCCCTCGCGCTCGAGCAGCCGGTGGAGCCGGTCGATCGGATCCCGCATCCGCCACAGTTCGGCCTCGGCCGGGGTGCGGTAGCGGGTGGGGTCGTCGGAGGTGGTGTGCGGGCCCATCCGGTAGGTGACGGCCTCGACGAACGACGGGCCGCTGCCCTCCCGTGCGTGCCGGGTGGCCTGGCGGGTGACGGCCAGCACCGCGAGCGCGTCGTTGCCGTCGACCTGCACGGCCGGCATTCCGTACCCGGCGGCGCGCTGCGCGATCGGGACGGGACTGTGCGAGTGGACCGGGTTGCTGATCGCCCAGTGGTTGTTCTGGCAGAAGAAGACCACGCCCACCCCCCATGCGACGGCGAAGCCGAGCGCCTCGGCGATGTCGCCCTGACTCGTCGCGCCGTCGCCGAAGTAGACGACGGTGGCGATCTCGGCGCCGTCGAAGTGGGCGCCCATCGCGTAGCCGGTGGCGTGCAGCCCCTGGGAGCCGACGACGATCGCGGGGTTGGTCATGTTCACGGCGGCCGGGTCCCAGCCGGAGTGGGCGCAGCCCCGCCACAACCGGGTCATGTCGGCGGGGTCGACGCCGCGGCACCAGGCCACGCCGTGCTCGCGGTAGCTGGTGAAGACGTAGTCGTCGCGGTGCAGGGCGTGCGCGGAGCCGACCTGAGCGGCCTCCTGGCCGAGCAGTGGTGCCCACAGTCCGAGTTCGCCCTGCCGTTGCAGCGCGGTGGCCTCGGCGTCGAGGCGGCGGACGACGACCATGTCGCGGTACAGGGCCCGGAGTTCGTCGGGTCCGACGTCGGCGACGAGCGCGGAGTACTCGGGATTGTGGACCCGTCGACCGTCGGGCTGGATCAGCTGGATCGGGTAGGCAATCTTGTCGACCACCGTGCACCACCTCGCTATGGCGGGACCGGTCGCCCTCGTGAGGCGCCCGGACAAACCTGTGTTGTACATCACATGATCCACGCGGGGTGCAGGTGCGCAATCGATCGTCGCGTGATTGTGCAGCAAGCACGGTTTCGGGGGGTCCGGCGCTGTCATACTGCGAAACATGACCAGTCTCGATGCCACCGACGCCCGGATGCTGCTCGAGCTCGCGCGCACCCCGCGGGCGACCGGGGTGGAGTTGTCCCAGCGTCTCGGGCTGTCCCGGAACACGGTGCAGGCACGGCTCGCGCGGTGGGATGCGGAGGGGGTTCTCGGCTCGTTCGAGCGCCGGGTGGATCCGCGGGCGCTCGGCTACCCGCTGGCCGCGTTCGTCGCGACCCGGGTCGATCAGCACCGGCTCGACGCCGTCGTCGCGGCCCTCGGGCAGATCCCGGAGGTCACCGAGGTGTACGGCATGACGGGGCAGACGGACCTGTCGGTGAAGGTGGTCGCGCGGGACGCCGACGATCTCTACCGGCTGGCCGGGCAGATCCTCGAGATCCCCGGTGTCGAGCGCACCAACATGGCGCTGGTGATGCGCGAACTGGTGGGTCCGCGCACGGCGCCGCTGCTCGAGCGGCTCGCGCAGCGCTGAGGCGCCTTCCGCGCAGCGCTGAGGCGCCTTCCGTGCAGCGCTGAGGCGCCTTCCGGGACCGAACCCGGAAGGCGCCTCGGCGTGCGGGCTAGAGGATTTCGTAGATCGTGGCGTTGGCGGTGCCCCCGCCCTCGCACATGGTCTGCAGACCGTAGCGGCCGCCGGTGTGGCGCAGGTGGTGGATCAGGGTCGCGGCGAGACGACCGCCCGAGGCGCCGAGGGGGTGGCCGAGGGCGATCGCGCCGCCCAGGGGGTTCAGCTTCTCGCTCGGTGCGCCGGTCTCGCGCTGCCATGCGAGCGGCACGGAGGCGAAGGCCTCGTTGACCTCGAACGCGTCGATGTCGCCGAGCGAGAGTCCCGACCGCTTCAGCGCCAGGGCGGTGGCCGGGATCGGACCGGTGAGCATCTTGACCGGGTCGTCGCCGGTGACGACGGCGGTGTGCACGCGCGCGAGCGGCGTCAGCCCCAGAGCCTTCGCCTGCTCCGACGTGGTGATCAGCAGCCCGGAGGCGCCGTCGGAGATCTGCGACGCGTTGCCGGCGGTGACCACGCCGTTCTCCCGGAAGGGGGCCTTCAGGCCGGCGAGCTTGTCGACGGTGGAGCCGCGCCGGATGCCCTCGTCGGAGTCGATCACGGTGCCGTCCGCCAGCGTGTAGGGCGCGATCTCGTCCGCGAACCGGCCCTCGTCCTGGGCCCGGGCGGCACGCTCGTGCGAGCGGACGGAGTACTCGTCGAGTTCGGTGCGCGAGATGCCCCACTGCTCGGCGATGATCTCGGCCCCGACGCCCTGGTTGAAGCGGCCGTTGAAGCCGGGCGCGGTGAGCTCGTCGGCGTACCGTTCGCGCGCCGGGCCGCCCATCTGCCCGGTGCCTTCGGGCGCGGAGGAGCCGAGCGGGATCGCGGACATGATCTCCACGCCGCCGGCGACGACGAGGTCGACCTGGCCGGAGATCACCGCCGCGGCCGCCGTCGAGACGGCCTGCTGGGACGATCCGCACTGCCGGTCGATGGTGAAGCCGGGCACCGACTCCGGCCAGCCCGCACCGAGCACCGCCATGCGGCCGATGTTCCCGGACTGCATGCCCACGGACTGCACGGTGCCCCAGTGCACGTCGTCGACGAGGCTCGGGTCGATGCCGGTGCGCTCGGCGAGGGTGCGCAGGACGTGGGCGGACAGCTCGACGGCGTGAACGCCGGACAGGCCGCCGCCCCGCTTGCCGATGGGGGTGCGGACGGCTTCGACGATGACTGCATCGCGCATCTTCGGATCACTCTCTGTCGGGGACGTGCGGATGCCCCGGAGTGTAATCCGGTAGATGAATATGATGCCAAGCGGATGCTTGGTGGGTGGGAACTACTCCGCCGGGGGCGTCACCAGTTGCGCGACCGCCTTCTTGATCTCCTTGGGGATCGCCACGGGACGTCGCGTGCGGGTGTCGACGTACACGTGCACGAACCGCCCGGTCGCAGCCGCCTGCAGACCCCCCTCGCCGTCCTCCCGGAAGATCGCCAGCGAATAGGTCACGCTGCTGGTTCCCAGCCGCTCCACCGCCAGGCCCACGCGCAGCCGGTCCGGGAACGACAGCTCCGCCAGATACCGGCACGACGTCTCCGCGACCACGCCGATCGCGTCCAGCTCCCGGATGTCGACCCCGGTCGTGGCCATCAGCCACCCGTTGACGGCCGAGTCGAAGTACGAGTAATAGGTGACGTTGTTGACGTGGCCGTAGTGGTCGTTGTCCGCCCACCGGGTCTGCATCGGCCACAGGACCGGAAACCGGGCGGGAACGGGTGGGTCGGCGGCGGGCGTCGTCGGCTGGCGGTTCGTCACCGTCCTGACGATAGTCCCACGCGGACGGCAAGTCCGACCATCAACGCCCAGAATGCCGATCCGATACCGAACATGCTCCAACCGGACGCCGCGACCAGGAACGTCACGACCGCTGCTTCGCGTTCCGGCGCGTCGCGCAGAGCCGAGGCCAGCGCCCCGCCGAGCGTCGCGAGCAGGGCCAACCCGGCCACCGCCTCCACCACACCGTCGGGCGCCGTCGCCACGACCGTCGCGAGCCCGGTCGAGCACACCGCCAGCGCCAGGTAGGACCAGCCCGCGCACCACGCGACCACCCATCGGCGCGCCGGGTCGGGCTCGGCCTCGGGCGCCGCCGCCAGCGCGGCGCTGATCGCGGCGAGATTGATCGCGTGCCCACCGGCCGTCGCTCCCGCGACGGTGCCGAGCCCCGTGACCGTCATCGCCGCCCGCCACGGCGTGGCGTAACCGAACGAGTCGAGCACGGCCGTGCCCGGGATGTTCTGCGACGCCATCGTCACGATGTAGAGGGGGAGGGCGATGCCGAGCAACGCCTGCCACGTCCACGCCGGGGCCGTGAGCTCGAGCGCCGGCACCAGCTCCCGCGCCGCCGGCGCGGTTCCCGAGCGCACCAGATGGATCGCGACGACCACGGCCGCGGCCCCGAACGCCCCCGGCACCGCCCAGCGTGGCCGCAGCCGCTGCAGCACCAGCCACGTCGCCACCACCGGCAGGATCGCGGCGGGCGCGTCCATCACGCCCTCGACCGGGGCGAGGCAGAGCGGCACGAGAATCCCGGCGAGCATGGCCTGCGCCAACGATGCGGGGATCGCCGCGATCAGCGCGCCGAGGCGCGGCCACAGCCCCGTCAGGACGATCGCGGCGCCCACGACGACGAACGCGCCCACCGCCGCCGGCCAGCCGCCCGCCACCACACCGGTGCCCGCGAGCAGCGCGGCGCCCGGCGTGGACCACGCGAGCGTGATCGGCGTGCGGAACCGCCGTGCCAGCCACAGGATGCCGAGACCCTGGGTCAGGCAGAGCGCCGACAACCCCGAGGCCGCCTGCGACGGCGACGCCCCCACCGCCTGCAACCCCGTCAGCACCACCGCGAACGAACTGGTGAACCCGACGAGAGCGGTGACGACGCTCGCCCCGAGCGGCCGGATGAGCGAGTCGGGACGACTGGGCGCGGGGGCATCGGACACGGGCGGCAATTCTGCCGCAGCGGACCGGCACCGCCCGCGCCGCCCGGCACCGCCCGCGCCGACGTGTCAGGATCGGGGGCATGGTTGCCGATCCCGTGCTGATGACCGTGGACGAGCTGGCCGACCTCGTCGAGGCGGGCACGCCTCCGGTGCTGCTCGACGTGCGATGGTCGCTCGACGACCCGGACGGCGAGGACCGCTACCGCGAAGGCCACATCCCCGGAGCGGTGTACGTCGACCTCGCCACCGAACTCGCCGACCCCGGATCTCCCGGCCGCGGCCGGCACCCGCTGCCCGACGTCGCCCGGCTGCAGGACCATGCCCGCCGGTGGGGGATCGACAACGGCGACACCGTCGTCGTCTACGACGACACCGGGGGCCTTGCCGCCGCCCGCGCCTGGTGGCTGCTGCGCTGGGCGGGTCTGAAGGACGTGCGCCTGCTCGACGGCGGGCTGCCGCTGTGGACGGCGACGGGCCGTGCTCTGGCGGCGGGCCCCGGCGAATTCGTCGAGTCCGGCTCGGTGACCCTGCGCGGCGGCTACCTGCCCACGGTCGACATCGACGAGGCCGGGCGATACCCCGCGCGGGGAACCCTGCTCGACGCGCGAGCCGCCGCGCGCTACCGCGGCGACGAGGAGCCGGTCGACCCGCGCGCCGGGCACATCCCCGGCGCGGTCAGCGCCCCCGCCACGGACAACCTCCGGGCGGACGGCACGTTCCGATCCGCCGAGGAACTCGCCGCACGATTCACCGCACTGTGCGGGGACCGTCCCGTCGCCGTGTACTGCGGGTCCGGGATCACCGCGACCCACGACATCGCGGCACTGGCCGTGGCGGGTATCGAGGCCGCGCTGTTCCCGGGGTCGTGGTCGCAGTGGTGCCAGGACCCGGCCCGGGAGGTCGCCACCGGGGCGTGAGGACCCGCGATCACCCCTGCGAGCGGGAGAACTCCGACGCGCGGCGCACCTGCTCGGGCGTCGGGGTCACCCCGGTGTACAGCGCGAACTGCTGCGCCGCCTGCAGGGCGATGACCTCGGCGCCGGTGATCACCGGCAGCCCGTGCGCGCGGGCCGCACGGATCAGCGGTGTCTCCGGGGGCATCGCCACGACGTCGAACACCGTCGACGCGGCGGCCACCGCGGCCGCGGGGAACGGCAGCTGCTCCGATTCGCGACCACCGGTCATCCCGACGGGGGTGGCGTTGACGAGCAATCCCGGCGTGCGTCCGTCGAGCTCGGTGCGCCAGTCGAACCCGTACTGCCGAGCCAGGGCGGCTCCCGTCTCCTCGTTGCGGGCGATCACCGACACGTCGGTGAACCCGCTGTCGCGCAGGGCCGCCACGACGGCCTTGGCCATCCCGCCGCTGCCCGCGACGGCCGCCGGCATCCCCGGGTCGACCTCGTGCTCGCGGAGCAGGTCCGCCACCGCCTGGTAGTCGGTGTTGTAGGCGTGCAGCCCGCCGTCCTCGTTGACGATCGTGTTGACCGACTCGATGGCGCGCGCCGAGTCGTGCAGCTCGTCGATCAACGGAATCACGGCCTCCTTGAACGGCATCGACACCCCGCACCCCCGGATGCCGAGGCCGCGGATCCCTGCCACGGCCGACGGCAGATCGGTGGTGGTGAACGCCTTGTACACGTAGTCGAGACCGAGCTCGTCGTAGAGGTAGTTGTGGAAGCGGGTGCCGATGTTGCTCGGCCGTCCCGACAGGGAGATGCACAGACGGGTGTCCTTGGTGATGCGCGAGAGCATGCGTGCCACGCTAGTTCCCGTCGCGAGGACGCGGGGCACGGCGCCCTCAGCACGCGGCGATCGTCGCCGCCAGCGCCTCCCGGTCGGCCGCCGTGATCGGCAGCCCGTACCGCACCGCCACCGACAGGTACTTGCCCGCGAACCAGCAGCGGTACGCCACCGCGGGCGGCAGCCACTCGGCCGGGGTGTGATCGCGCTTGTCCTGATTCGCCGGCCCGTCCACCGCGATCAGGTTGAAGGCGACGTCGTTGGCGAACTGCCGGCGCCGCTCGACCGGCCACTCCGCCGCACCGAGGTCCCACGCCGCCGCCAGGGGATAGATGTGGTCGATCTGCACGGCTCGGCCCTCGGCGCGACGGAACTCGAGCCGGGCACCGGTGTAGGGGTCGGACAGCGTGCCCGACAGCACGATGCAGTCGCCGCTGCCGGGCCGGAACGCCACGTCGCGCAGATCCCGGGCGAGCACGTTGTTGCGGGTGTCGCACCCGTCGCGCCCACCCGGGCCCGGATGATCGTCCGACCACGCCTCCCCGAACACACATCCCTCGCCCGGCCCGCACCCGCGCTCGTACCCCGGCACCTGCGGCCGGTGCGGCACCACCGCCGCCCGCGCCAAGAGTTGTTCGAGCGCGCCGCGTGCGGGGCTGCCCGGTGCCGGTGGCGCGTTCGACTCGATCCGGTCCCACCCCCACGACACGGCGATCGCGACCGCCACCACCAGCCCCCAGAAAACTGCGCCCCCTCGCACGCGGACATTCTCACCGATCGCCCCGACAGCGCCGGCGCCGGCGCCGGCTCAGCCGTCGGTCGTCAACGGAAACCGGACCGCGTGGATGGATTCGATGGTGCGGCCGTCGTGCCCGACGATCCACGACCCGCCGTGCTGCTTGCACTCGGCGACCCGGTCGAACACGGTCAGCAGGAAGAACACCGCCTGCTCCGCGGTCGTGGTGGCGGCGAGCCGATGGGACTCACCGTGTTTCGTTCCGTCGAGCCACACGCCGCACTGTCCGTCGAGTCGCATCGCGGTGACGTGCTCGGAGTCGACGAACGCGTACTTGACCTGCTCCCACGGGGTGTGGGCGCTGTAGGTCTGCTCGAGGACCTGGATCATGATCGACATCGCAGTCTCCTGGTGGGTGCACCTGCAGCCCAGTGTCCTCCGGGGGCCCGGCCCGATCCAGGGTCGATCGTCCCCGGCGCACGCCCGCTCGTCCCGCGCCCCGGCCTGCGCCGGCGGTGTCGGGCACGACTGGCACCATGGTGGGCATGCTGCACGGGTTGTGGTCACCGGGGGCGGGCCTGATGCTGTGGCGCGACGACGAGCACCCGGCCGACGACACACCGGCTGTCCTGCGCCGATGGATCGACCGCCCGTTCCGGCACCGCGTCGAACTGCGACTGCCCGGCGACGACGCACCGCGGCCGCTCCCCGCGGTGGCGATCGCGCCTGCCGACGCCGCGGAGCTGCTGCTGGCGTTGCCCCGGCACGCCGAGACGGTGGCCGGGGACCTGCGGTACCTCGCCCACGTCGCCCGCGGCATCGAGCGGTGGGCACAGGCCGGGCGGGTGGCCCCGGAACTGCACCGCGCCGACGGGCAGTGGTGGGCGCGGTGGCGCCTGCTCGGCGGCGACCGGATCCGAGCCTGGACGGCCGAGCTGTCCGCCGCGATGCCGCCGGTGCAGCGGCAGGCCGGGCGGCCCGCGGCGCTGCTCGACGACCTCGTCACCGAACTCACCGATCCGATCACCCGGTCCCTGATCGGCAACGTCGGTACTTCCCTGCACCCGTTGATCGCGGCCCTGGCCGAGGGGCAACCGCACCACAGTGGCACCCAGCGCATGGCCGACGCACTGGACGAATGGCGGTCCTCGCTCGCCGGAAACGAGCCCGACCTGGTGCTGCGACTCGTCGAGCCGGAAGACGACGAGGACGAGGCCATCGGCGCCGACACCCTGTGGCGGCTCGAGGTGTGTCTGCGCTCGGAGGGACAGGCACCGGCGCCGGTGCCGGTGGACGGCTCCGACGCGCAGCTGCTGCAGATCGGGATCCGCAAGCTCGGCGCCGCCCTGAAGGCGTATCCGCGGTTGCAGGACGTGCCGCGCGACCCGGACAGCCTCGACCTGTTGCTGCCGACCGGGGTGGTGACAGATCTGGTGGAGCACGGCGGCCGCGCACTGGCGGATGCCGGCGTGGCGCTGCTGCTGCCCCGCGCCTGGGCGCGGCTCGAGCCGTCGCTGCGGCTGCAGGTGTCCTCGCCGGTGGCGCCCGTCGCCGCCGAGGACGACACCGTCGGCATGAACGCGCTCGTCTCGTTCGAGTGGCAGCTCGCCGTGGGCGACATGCTGCTCACCCCCGCCGAGATGGAACGGCTGATCGCGGCCAACAGCGACCTGGTCAAGCTGCGTGGCAAGTGGGTGCAGGCGGATCCGCTCGCGCTCGCCCGGGCCGCCCGCTACGTCGCCGGCCAGGGCGCGACGGACGCGACGCTGGCGACGTTGTTCGGCCGGTTCACCGGCGACGAGCCACCACCGGTGGAGGTCACCGACGTCGCCGCGACCGGCTGGGTCGCGACCCTGCTCGACGGGCAGGTCCGGCCCGAGGCGGTGCCGTCCCCGCCCGGCCTGCATGCGACCCTGCGCCCGTACCAGCAGCGCGGCCTCGAGTGGCTGGCGTTCATGAGCGGCCTCGGGCTCGGCGCCGTGCTGGCCGACGACATGGGTCTCGGCAAGACCGTGCAGGTGCTCGCGCTGCTCGCCCACGAACGGGCCGGCGACGTCGCCACCGATCCGACGCTGCTGGTGTGCCCGATGTCGGTGGTGGGCAACTGGCAGCGCGAGGCCCAGCGGTTCGTGCCGGGCCTGCGCGTGCACGTCCACCACGGCCCGGCGCGGCTGCGCGACGCCGCCCTGGCCGCGGCGGTCGCCGACAGCGACCTGGTGATCACGACGTACGCGCTCGTCGCGCGGGACGTGACGCAGTTGCGGTCGCTGCGGTGGGGCCGGGTGGTGCTCGACGAGGCCCAGCACGTGAAGAATGCCGCGACCGCGCAGTCCCGCGCGACGCGGGCGGTCCCCGCGCGGCACCGCATCGCGCTCACCGGCACCCCCGTCGAGAACCGGCTCGAGGAGCTGCGCTCGATCCTCGACTTCGCCAATCCCCGCCTGCTCGGTTCGCCGGCGACGTTCCGCGCCCGGTTCGCCGTTCCGATCGAGCGGGAACGCGACGCGGCGGCCGCCGCGCGGTTGCGGGCGCTCACGTCGCCGTTCGTGCTGCGCCGCGTCAAGACCGACCCGTCGGTGATCTCGGATCTGCCGGAGAAGTTCGAGCAGACGGTGCGGGCCAATCTCACCGCCGAGCAGGCGGCGCTGTACCGGGCGGTGGTCGACGAGATGATGCGGCAGATCCGGGACAAGGAGGGGATGGCCCGCAAGGGCGCGGTGCTCGCCGCGCTGACCCGGCTCAAACAGGTGTGCAACCATCCGGCGCACTACCTGGGCGACGGCTCCGGGGTGCTGCGCCGCGGCCGGCACCGGTCGGGCAAGCTCGGGCTGGTGGAGGACATCGTCGAGTCGATCCTCGCCGACGGCGAGAAGGCCCTGCTGTTCACGCAGTTCCGGGAGTTCGGCGACCTGATCGCGCCGTATCTGGCCGAGCGCTTCGGCACCACGGTGCCGTTCCTGCACGGCGGCGTGTCCAAGGGCCGGCGCGATGCGATGGTCGCCGCGTTCCAGGGCGACGACGGTCCGCCGATGATGCTGCTCTCGCTCAAGGCCGGCGGTACCGGTTTGAACCTGACGGCCGCGAATCACGTGGTGCACCTGGATCGTTGGTGGAACCCGGCGGTGGAGAACCAGGCCACCGACCGGGCGTTCC
This sequence comes from Rhodococcus sp. P14, assembly GCF_000256505.1. Lineage (NCBI taxonomy): Bacteria > Bacillati > Actinomycetota > Actinomycetes > Mycobacteriales > Nocardiaceae > Rhodococcus > Rhodococcus sp. P14. The sequence goes on from NZ_AJFC01000306.1 coordinate 12,818, forward strand.
GCATCGGCCAGCGCCGCGACGTGCAGGTCCGCAAGCTCGTGTGCGTGGGCACCCTGGAGGAGCGGATCGACGAGATGATCTCGGGGAAGCAGGAATTGGCGGAGCTCGCCGTGGGAGCCGGCGAGAACTGGATCACCGAGCTGTCCACCGAGCAACTGCACTCGCTGCTGTCCCTGGGCGACGAGGCGGTGGGCGAATGAGCCCGGCGGGCGGGTTCGATCGCTACGGCAAGCGCCGGCGGGTCGTCGGCGGCATCGAGGCGCGGACCAAACGCGGCTCGATCGGACGCACCTGGTGGTCGAAGGAGCTGGTTGCGGCGATGGAGCAGGTCGCCGACAAGGGCCGGCTCGCGCGGGGCCGGACCTATGCCCGGTCGGGTCAGGTGGTCTCGATGCGGCTCGAGCCCGGCGCGGCGGTGGGGGAGGTGCAGGGCAGCCAGCTGCGCCCGTTCACCTCGACGGTGACCATCCGCACCCTCGACGAGGACGCGGTCGCGGACCTGATCGACCGGGTGCGGTCCGCGCCGGGCATGCTGGTCCGGCTCGCGGGGGGTGCGCTGCCGGAGGAGCTGGGTCCGCTGCTGCTCCCGCGGCGTGCCGGTGAGCTGGACTTCGATTGCACCTGCCCGGACGACGGGTGGCCGTGCAAGCACGCGGCGGCGGTGGCCTACCTGCTGGCCGAGCACGTCGACGAGCAGCCGCTGGCGGTGCTCACCCTGCGCGGGGTCGACCTGAGCACGGTGATCGGTGGGGTGGACGAGGCCGAGGCCGGCGACGAGGATTTCTACGGGAACGAGATCCGGTTGCCGGATCTGCCGGCCGAGCCGTACCGGCCCGCGCCCGAGGATCTCGATCCGACGCTGCTGCGCCGGGCGCTGCGGGCGGGCGGCACGGACGAGTCGGTCGTCCTCCGCGGCACGTCGGACCTCGAGGAGATGTACCGGCGGCTGCGATAGGCCGCTCCGCGGCCCGTGCGTCCTTTGGGCGGCTGGGGCAGCCCAAAGGAGACACCGGCGGCGAAGCCGCCTATGGACATACATGGACTTCCAACTATAGGATGAGCACACATTGCTGGGGGTGCCGCCCGCTGCCCCCGATCATCCCACCGAAACACCAGAATTCGACCAGTTAGGACGGATCCGGACATGAGCGTTCGAGAACTCACCCACTTCGTCGGGGGCAAGCACATCCCCGGCGCCTCCGACCGGTTCGCCGACGTCTTCGACCCCAACACCGGTGAGGTGCAGGCCCGCGTTCCCCTCGCCGACGTCGCCGAGACCGAGGCCGTCATCGCGAACGCCGTCGAGGCGCAGAAGGAATGGGCGGCGTTCAACCCGCAGAAGCGCGCCCGGGTGCTGATGAAGTTCCTGCAGCTCGTGCAGGACGACATGGAGAACCTGGCCCGGTTGCTGTCCTCCGAGCACGGCAAGACCGTCGCCGACGCCAAGGGCGACATCCAGCGCGGCCTCGAGGTGATCGAGTTCGCCACCGGCATCCCGCACCTGCTCAAGGGCGAGTTCACCGACTCCGCCGGCACCGGCATCGACGTCTACTCGATGCGCCAGCCGCTCGGCGTCGTCGCCGGCATCACCCCGTTCAACTTCCCCGCGATGATCCCGCTGTGGAAGGCCGGCCCGGCCATCGCGTGCGGAAACGCGTTCGTGCTCAAGCCTTCCGAGCGCGACCCGTCCGTGCCGCTGCGCCTGGCCGAGCTGTTCATCGAGGCCGGGCTGCCCGCCGGCGTGTTCAACGTCGTCAACGGCGACAAGACCGTCGTCGACGTGCTGCTCACCGACGAGCGCATCAAGGCCGTCGGCTTCGTCGGCTCCACCCCGATCGCCCAGTACATCTACGAGACCGCCGCCGCCCACGGCAAGCGCGCCCAGTGCTTCGGCGGCGCCAAGAACCACGCGATCGTCATGCCCGACGCCGACATGGACCAGGTGGCGGACGCCCTCGTCGGCGCCGGCTACGGCTCCGCCGGTGAGCGCTGCATGGCGATCTCCGTCGCCGTGCCGGTCGGCGAGGAGGCCGCCGATGCGCTCGTCGCCAAGCTCACCGAACGCGTCGGAAAGCTGAAGGTCGGCCGCAGTGACGACCCGAACGCCGACTTCGGCCCGCTGGTCACCGCCGAGGCGCGCCAGCGGGTGCACGACTACATCCAGTCCGGCATCGACGAGGGCGCGCAGCTCGTCGTCGACGGGCGCGACTTCGTGCTCGAGGGCCACGAGAACGGCTTCTTCTCCGGCGCCACCCTGTTCGACAACGTCACCCCCGAGATGAAGATCTACCGCGAGGAGATCTTCGGCCCCGTCGTGATCGTCGTCCGCGCGCACGACTACGAGGAGGCCCTGCGGCTGCCCTCGGAGCACGAGTACGGCAACGGCGTGGCGATCTTCACCCGCGACGGCGACACCGCCCGCGACTTCACCAACCGTGTCAACGTCGGCATGGTCGGCGTGAACGTGCCCATCCCGGTGCCGATCGCGTACCACACCTTCGGCGGCTGGAAGCGGTCCGGCTTCGGCGACCTCAACCAGCACGGACCGGACTCGATCCGCTTCTACACCAAGACCAAGACGGTCACCCAGCGCTGGTTCTCCGGCGTCAAGGAGCACGCGGATCACTTCGTCATCCCGACGATGGACTAGGCAGAGGTAGCAGATGTTCACCCTCACCGACGACGACCGGGCGATCCGCGACACCGCCCGCGACTTCGCCGCCGAGTTCCTCGCCCCGAACGCGGTCGAATGGGACCAGAACAAGCACTTCCCGGTCGACGTCCTGCGCAAGGCCGCGGCGCTCGGCATGGGCGGCATCTACGTCCGCGAGGACGTCGGCGGGTCGGGCCTGCGCCGTCTCGACTCCGTCCGGATCTTCGAGGAACTCGCCAAGGGCTGCCCGTCGATCGCCGCGTACATCTCCATCCACAACATGGTCACGTGGATGATCGACCGGTTCGGCAACGACGAGCAGCGCCGCCGCTGGGTCCCCGGACTGTGCACGATGGACCAGCTCGCCAGCTACTGCCTGACCGAGCCCGGCGCCGGCTCCGACGCGGCGGCCCTGAGCACCAGGGCCGTCCGCGACGGCGACGAGTACGTCCTGACCGGCGGCAAGCAGTTCATCTCCGGCGCCGGCACGTCGGACGTGTACGTGGTGATGGCCCGCACCGGTGAGCCCGGCCCGCGCGGCATCTCCGCGATCATCGTCCCGAAGGACACCCCCGGGCTGTCCTTCGGTGCCAACGAGAAGAAGATGGGCTGGAACGCCCAGCCCACCCGTCAGGTGATCTTCGACGGCGCCCGCGTGCCCGCCGAGAACCTTCTCGGCGAGGAGGGCAGCGGCTTCCGCATCGCCATGCACGGGCTCAACGGCGGCCGGCTCAACATCGCCGCGTGCTCGGTCGGTGGCGCCCAGGCCGCGCTCGACAAGACCGTCGGGTATCTCGCCGAGCGCAAGGCGTTCGGCGAGCGGCTGCTCGACTCGCAGGCCCTGCAGTTCCGGCTCGCCGACATGCGCACCGGCATCGAGGCCTCCCGCACGCTGCTCTGGCGCGCCGCCGACGCCCTCGACCGGGGTGCCGACGACGTCGTCGAGCTGTGCGCGATGGCGAAGCGGTTCGCCACCGACGCCTGCTTCGACGTCGCCAACGACGCGCTGCAACTGCACGGTGGTTACGGCTATCTTGCCGAGTACGGACTCGAGAAGATCGTGCGGGATCTGCGCGTACACCAGATCCTCGAAGGAACCAACGAGATCATGCGGGTGGTCGTCGCGCGCAGCGTGGTGGCCGCGGCGCAGAACGGAGCGAAATGACCGAGACGGAAGACGTCCTCGTCCGGGTCTCCGGCGGCATCGGCCGGATCACCCTCAACCGGCCCAAGGCCATCAACGCCCTGAACTACGACATGGTGAAGGCGATGGCCGCCGCGCTCGACGAGTGGGCCGGGGACGACTCGGTCCGCGCGGTCGTCGTGGACGGGGCGGGGGAGCGCGGCCTGTGCGCCGGCGGCGACATCGTCTCGATCTACCACGACGCCCGCGACGGCGGCACCGGCTCGCAGGACTTCTGGCGCGACGAGTACATCCTCAACGCCGCCATCGGCCGCTACCCGAAGCCGTACGTCGCGATCATGGACGGCATCGTCATGGGCGGCGGCGTCGGGATCGCCGCCCACGGCAACGTCCGGATCGTCACCGAACGCTCCACGATCGCGATGCCCGAGGTGGGCATCGGCTTCGTCCCCGACGTGGGCGGCACCTGGCTGCTCTCGCGCGCCCCGGGCGAGCTCGGCACCCACCTCGCGCTGACCACCGGTCGCATGAAGGCCGGCGACGCCATAGCCCTCGGTTTCGCCGACCATTTCGTGCCGTCCGAGGCGCTCGACAAATTCGTCGCCGCCCTCGAATCCGGCACGGTCGACGAGGCGCTCGCCGAATTCGCCCGACCGGCCCCGGAGTCGCCGCTGCTCGCGCAGCGCTCCTGGATCGACGCCGCCTACTCCGCGCCGACCGTCGAGGAGATCGTCGCCCGCCTGCAGACCGCCGAGGAGCCCGAGGCCCGCGCGGCCGCCGAGCAGATCCTCGGCAAGTCGCCCGTCGCGCTGAAGGCGACCCTGCGCTCGGTGCGGCACGCCCGCGAACTCGGCAGCCTCGAAGAGGTGCTGAACGAGGAGTACCGGGTCTCGCTGGCGTCACTGCGCTCGCACGATCTCGTCGAGGGCATCCGCGCCCAGGTGGTCGACAAGGACCGCAACCCGGCGTGGTCGCCGGCGACCCTCGCCGACGTCACCGACGCCGACGTCGACGCGTACTTCCAGCCCCTCGGCGAGCTCGAACTCGGCCTCGCCGCACCCGAGAAGGAAACCGCCTGACATGAGCACTCTGCCGAACGTCGCCTTCCTCGGTCTCGGCCACATGGGCGGGCCGATGGCCGCGAACCTCGTCAAGGCCGGCTACCCGGTCACCGGCTACGACCCGGTGCCCGCCGCCCAGGAACAGGGCCGCGCCGACGGCCTCACGATCGTCGAGTCCGCGACCGACGCGGTCCGCGACGCCGACGTCGTGATCACCATGCTGCCCAACGGTGCCCTCGTGCTGAAGCTGTACGACGAGGTCCTGTCGGCCGCTCGGCCGAACACCCTGTTCGTCGACAGCTCCACCATCGACGTCGCCGACGCCCGCGCCGCCCACGAGAAGGCGGTGCAGGCCGGGCACCGCGCGATCGACGCGCCCGTCTCCGGCGGTGTCGCGGGCGCCGCCGCCGGCACCCTGGCCTTCATGGTCGGCGGGTCGGAGGAGGACTTCGAGGCCGCGAAGCCGCTGCTCGAGGTCATGGGCCGCAAGGTCGTGCACTGCGGCGGGTCCGGCGTCGGCCAGGCCGCCAAGATCTGCAACAACATGATCCTCGGCGTGTCGATGATCGCGATCAGCGAGGCCTTCGTCCTCGGTGAGAAGCTCGGCCTGACCAACCAGGCCCTCTTCGACGTCGCGTCCAACGCCTCCGGCCAGTGCTGGGCGCTGACCAGCAACTGCCCGGTGCCCGGCCCGGTGCCCACCACCCCCGCCAACAACGACTACCAGCCCGGGTTCGCCGCCGCGCTCATGGACAAGGACCTCGGCCTGGCCGCGAATGCGTTGCGCGCCAACAACGTCGACGCCGAGTTGGGTCTGCGGGCCGCGGAGATCTACCACCGGTTCAACACCTCGGGTGGCGGCGGGCTGGACTTCTCGGCCATCATCACCGAGATCCGCAACCGCTCGACAGAACAGGAAACCCAGTGACGGACTTCGAGACGATCCTGCTCGACCGCAAGGACCGCGTCGGCATCATCACGCTCAACCGGCCCAAGGCGCTCAACGCCCTCAACAGCCAGCTGATGCGCGAGGTGGTGGCGGCCGTCGAGGAACTCGACGCCGACGCCGGCATCGGTGCGATCCTGCTCACCGGATCCGAGAAGGCGTTCGCCGCGGGCGCGGACATCAAGGAGATGGCGCCGAAGACGTTCTCCGAGGTGTACGCGGAAGATCTGTTCTCCCAGTGGGATCGGCTCTCGTCGATCCGGAAGCCGATCGTCGCCGCCGTCTCCGGGTACGCCCTCGGCGGCGGCTGCGAACTGGCGATGCTGTGCGACTTCATCATCGCCTCGGACACCGCCAAGTTCGGCCAGCCCGAGATCAAGCTCGGCGTCATCCCCGGCATCGGCGGCTCGCAGCGGCTCACCCGCGCCGTGGGCAAGGCCAAGGCGATGGACATGTGCCTGACCGGCCGGAACATGGACGCCGAGGAGGCCGAGCGGGCGGGCCTGGTCTCGCGCGTCGTGCCGGCCGCGGAACTGTTCGACGTGGCGCTCGAGGCCGCGACCACGATCGCGTCGATGTCGCTGCCCGTCGCGATGATGGCCAAGGAAGCGGTGAACCGGTCCTTCGAGACCACCCTCGCCGAGGGCGTGAAGTTCGAACGCCGGGTGTTCCACTCGACGTTCGCCACCGCCGACCAGAAGGAAGGCATGGCCGCGTTCGTCGAGAAGCGTGCACCGAAGTTCGAGCACGCCTGATCGTCCGAAACACACCGGGGCCGTTCCGCACTCGTGCGGAACGGCCCCGGTGTGTTTCACCAGCGGCTGGGCTCGCCGCCGGTGTCGAAGTCGCCGGCGTCGTGGCGCAGGCCCGCCAGGATGCGCAGCAGCGTCTCGAGCTGATCGTCGGGCACGCCGGGGCGCGCGAACACCTCGGCGTTGAGCTTCTCGGTGGTCGCGACGGCCAGCGCGCGTCCCTCGTCGGTCAGTTCCACCAACGTCGCGCGACGGTCGCTCGGGTGCGGGGTGCGGCGCACCAGACCGGCGGTCTCGAGCCGGTCGACGGCGTTCGTGACGCTGGTCGGGTGGACCTGCAGGCGGGCGCTGGCCTTCGCCATCGGCAGCGCCCCGGTCCGGGTGAAATGCAGCAGCGTCAGCAGCTCGTACCGGGCGAAGGTGAGCCCGAACGGTTTGAGGACCTCCTCGACCCGCGCCATCATGATCTGCTGCGCGCGCATCACCGAGGTCACCGCGGCCATGCCGTCCGCGACCTCGCCCCAGCCGTGGGCCGTCCACTGGCGGTGGGCCTCGGCGATCGGATCGAGCGGTAGCGGTGCGGGCATACGTCGATCATCCCACGTGGTGCCGCGTGGAGGTGACGCGGACACAGCTTCCGCGCCCCGCGCGGCCGGCCGCCGAGGGTGAACGACACGCAACGGCCGGAACAACGTCGCATGAACCCGCGAGGACATCCAAATGTGGCCGCCCGCCGCTCGATTCGCGACGGCTAGAGTGCGCGCGTGCACATCCTGTTCGTCTGCAGCGGCAACGTCTGCCGGTCCGTGATCGCGGAGCGGCTGACGCGGGCGTACGCGTGCGAGTCCGGGTGGGCCGACCTGACCGCCGAGAGCGCCGGCACCCGGGCCCTCGTCGGGTATCCCGTCGAGCCGCGGGCGGCCGCGGTCATCGCCGGACTCGGTGCGGATGCGAGCGATTTCCGCGCCCGCCGGGTGACCGCCGCGATGGTCGACGGCGCCGACCTGGTCCTGACCATGAGCGAGGAGCAGCGCGACCGCGTGTCCGGCCTGGTCGCCGGCGCCGCGGCGAAGTCGTTCACCCTCACCGAGGCGCACCGCATCGCGACCGTCACCGGCGCGGCGACGGTCGCGCGGCTCGATGCCTGCCGGGATCCGAGCGGCGCGGCCCGGACCCCGAACATTCCCGACCCGATCGGCCTGTCCGCGCCGGTGTTCGTCGAGACCGGGGACCTGATCGCCGCGGCGCTGTTCCCGCTGCTCGACGTCCTCGCCGGCGCGGCGGTCGCCGTCGGTCAGCGGCAGGCGTAGTCCCCGAATCGTTCGTCCACCTCGGCCGCGCTCAACCCGAAGTCCTCGAGCCGGTAGCGGTGCGCCGGCCGGCGATCCCCGCTGCGGCTCTCGGCGTGCAGCGCGGCCATCGCCTGCTCGGCGCCGGCGGTGAGCCGGATGCCGAGCCGGTCGTAGACCGCGCCCACCGTGCCGAGGGGATCGGCGACGAAGTCGCGGTAGTCCACGTCGACGAACCGGTCCGGGTCGCGCCGGCGCCGGGCCGCCTCGAAGGTGTCGAACCCGCGCGCCCACAGCTCGAGCTGGCTGCGCCCGATGCGCTCGCCGCGGAAGGTGTGCGACCAGCCGTCGGTGGCGTGCGCGGCCAGGCTGCACACCGACGGGATCACGGTGCGCGGGTCGCGGTGGGTGACGACGATCAGCGCGTCGGGGTAGACGGTGAGCAGTTCGTCGAGGGCGAACAGGTGGCTCGGGTTCTTCAGGACCCAGCGCTTGTCGGCGTCCGGCAGCCCGATCAGCTGCAGGTTCCTGCGGTGCCGGGCGTACGCGCCGGTCCAGTCCTGCTGCGCGAGCCACCGCGAGTAGGTGGGCAGATGCGCGAGGCATTCGTACGACACCGACCGGAAGGACTGTCGCAGCAGCTGCCAGCACTCCTCGACCTCGCCCGCGGACATGTAGTGCACGCCCATGAACTCGGGGTGCTCGACGTGATGCTGCGCGAATCCCGCTTCGAGCGCGGCGAACGCCGGGTTCTGGGGCCACGTCTCGCGCGGGGGCCGGGGCTGCGGCATCTCCGTCAGCCACATCTCGAGTCCCTGGTGGGCGGGGTCGGCGGTGAGCAGGCGGTGCAGGGCGGTGGTGCCGGTGCGGGGCAGCCCGGTGACGAAGATCGGGCGCTCGATCGTCACGTCGGCGTGTTCGGGGTGGGCACGCCAGGCCGCCTCGCTCAGCAGGCGGGCGACGAGGGCGCCGCGCAGGAACACCCGCGACATCTTGCTGCCCAGCGGGGTGAGCTGCTCGTCGCGCGCATACGAGTCGAGCAGGACGCCGAGGGCGTCGGTGTAGTCGTCGTCGCCGAAGTCGGTCAGGCCGGTCAGCCGGGTCGCGGAGGCGTGCAGGTCCTCGACGGTGCCGACGCTGGTGCGCTCGGTCATGGATCTCCGATCCCCGTGCGCGGTTTCGGTAGCAGTGGCTACCGAAACCGCGCACGGCTTCAGTGGTGGTATTCGCCGCAGTTCACGTCCAGGCACTGGCCGGTGACGGCCCGGGCCAGGGGGGAGGCGAGGAAGATCACGGTGTCGGCCACCTCCTCGGTGGTGGGCAGACGCCCGAGATCGGTGCCGGCCGCGGTGTGCTGATAGATCTGCTCGACGGTGGTGCCGTACTTGTCCGCCTGGTGCTCGAAGTAGCCCTTCAGCGTCTCACCCCAGATATAACCGGGGGCAACGGAATTGACGCGGATGCCCTGGGGGCCCAGTTCGGTGGCGAGGGACTGCGACATCGCCAGCAGGGCGGACTTGGCGAGCTTGTAACTGCCGTAGCGCTCCTGTGAATGCCGCAGCACCATCGAATTGATGTTCACCACCGAGCCCTTCGTCCCGGCCAGGGCCTCGGTGAACAACTGCGTCAGGCGCAGCGCCCCGAGGACGGTGAGTTCGATGCTGTCGCGGATCTGCTGGAAGTCGGTGCGGGCCAGCGGCTTCATCGAGGGCACCGAGAATGCGTTGTTGACCAGCGTGTCCACCCGGCCGAACTCGCGGAGGGTCGTCTCGACGAGCCGGGACGCGGAGTCGGTGTCGGCGATGTCGGTCGGGACCGCCAGGGCCCGTCGGCCCCGGGCCGTGACCTCGGCCGCGACGTCCTCGAGGCGGGCGGTCGTTCGGGCGGCGAGGACGACGTCGGCCCCGTGCTCGGCGCACCGCACCGCGAGAGTGCGGCCGAGTCCCGGCCCGACACCGCTGACCACGACGACCTGTCCGGCGAGCAGGGGGTTCGGGGTGGTCACGGCGCTCACCCGAGCATCCGGTCGGCGATCGCGGTCTGGCGGGCGGCAATCCGCCCGGACCACTGCTCCGGCGTGACGCGGCTGTGGTCGAGGAACGGCAGTGCGGCCGGCACGTCGTCGAACGGGACCACCTCGGCGGTGGGGCCGTCCGCGGCCGTGAGTTCGCGGGCGAGCCGTTGCCAGCGGAACTGCAGGAACCCGCGGCTGCGGCCCAGGGTCTCGACCCAGTTGGCGACGCCGGGGTTGCGGGCGGAGACGACCATGCGGATCATCCCGTCCGGATCCACTTGGGCCTGCGCGTTGTTCAGCGACGTCTGGTGGTGGACGTAGTCCAGGGAGATGTACCAGAGGCTGCCCAGCTGGAAGCCCTGGTAGGGCGCGTCGGAGGCGGGGACGGTGAGGATCATCGCCTCGTCGTCGCCCAGATCGAAGTGCCCGACGGACGAGTACTGCGTGGCCAGGCCACCAGGCGTCGGCCGCGGAGCGGTGACCGTGTTGACCGGCAGGTCGAGGTAGAACCACTGCGGGAACTGCAGCCACGTCTGCACCCGCGACACCAGCGCTTTCCCGGCGCGCCGGTAGCGGGCGGCGGCATCGTCGTGCGTCGGTTCGGGCGGCGGGGTGCCGAGCGCATCGACCCGGTCGATGCGCAGGGTGCCGCGCCGCTGGGACCAGTCGCTGTAGACCTCTCGCACGACGAGCTGCGACGAACCGGGGGTGAGGGTGAAGTAGTTGTTCCCGGGGTCGGCGGGCCCGGGGCCGAACCGCGCCTCGAAGGTGCCGTCGTCGGCGACGTGCAGTTCGCGGTCGTCGAATGCGGTGACGTTGCCGGGCACCTGGGCGTCGGTGTAGTTGCCGGCGAGCACCTGGAAGCTCAGGTCGCAGGTCGTGCCGCGACGGCCGGTGACGACGTACTCGGCGTCGTCGCGGATGCGCGCACCCCAGTAGAGGGTGTCGGGGTTGTCGAGCCCCATCTTCGTGTAGGGGCCCGTGCCGGTGACGAACGTGGGATGGGACGCCTCGACGGCCCACGCCGAGTGCACGCATGCGGCGATCCCGCCGGCGAGGTAGCGGTACCCCTCGATCAGGTCCTGCTCGGTGCGGATGTGCGGCGCCGTCGCGACGAGCTTTTCGGCCTCGGTGATGGCGGACGTGAGCGGATCGGTGAGCACACGATCTCCTTGCGGTTCAAATATGTACCGGTGCGGTAGGCTCCTGGTGCAGCGACGATAGAACGTGTTCCAAGGAGGCGTCAATGACCGAGGCCCCCGCGCCGTCGACCGCGCGGCGTTCGCCACCGACCGAGCGGGTCGTGCAGGTCCTGGACCACCTGGTGGCGCATCCGGAGGCCCGGTTCGGGCTCTCCGAGCTGGCGCGCCGGCTGGGGATGAGCAAGCCGACGTGCCTGGGCATCCTGACCGCCCTGACGGACGCCGGCTACCTGATGCGTCATCCCGCAGACCGGTCGTACGGGCTCGGTCCCGCGCTGATCGTCGCGGGCCGGGCCGCGCAGCGCGGCTTCGCCGTCGGTCCCGTCACCCACCGGCACCTGGCCGCGCTCGGCGCCGAGTTCGGCGCCACCTGCGCCGCGTCGGCCGTCGTGGGCGACCGCATCGCCGTCCTCGACGTCGCCGGGCCCGATCCGGCCGGCGCCGGGGCGAGGGTGGGGGAGGTGTATCCGTTCGCGCCGCCGGTCGGGTTGATGTACGTGCTGTGGGACTCCGACGAGCGGCTCGAGCAGTGGCTCGCACGGGAACCGACGCTTCCGGTGCGGCTGGACCGGGACCGCCTGCGTGACGTGGTCGACGAGTGCCGCGCCGCCGGGTACCTGGTCGAGTCGCTCACGGCCGGTGGCCGGCGGTTGCATGCGCTGATGGCGGGGGTGGCGGCGCACGACCTGCCGGCGGAGCTGCGCGAACTGCTGGGGGAGATGGTGTCCAGCCTGGGGGAGCGTGTGCTGCTGGCCGGGGCGGAACCGGACGATGCCGAGCACCCGGTGAACCTGCTCGCCGCCCCCGTCCACGACGCGGACGGGCGGCAGTCGGTGGTGCTCACCCTCCACGTGGGTGCGACGCTGACCAATCGGGAGATCGCCCGGCGCGGGGTGGCGCTCGTGGCCACCGCCGAAGCCGTCACGCGCGAACTCGGCGGGCGTCGCCCGCCCCGATGACGGCCGAGGCCGCCGCCGGGGCGTCCTTTGGGCTGTCCCCGCCGCCCAAACGACACACCGGCGGCGCAGCCGCCCAGCGGGGGCGTTGACCCGGAACTGAAACTCGTTCTATCGTTCGGGGCGAACCTTTCGACCGAGCCGGTACATATTTGGACCGGCGCTCGTGAGCTGGAGCCCCGATGACCCTCACGCCGTCGTACGAACTGCCCCTGCTGCGCGCCCTCGAGGCCGAGTCCGTGCACATCTTCCGGGAGGTCGCGGCCACCTTCGAGCGTCCCGTGCTGCTCTTCTCCGGCGGCAAGGACTCGGCGGTGATGCTGCACGTGGCGGCCAAGGCGTTCTGGCCGGCGCCGATCCCGTTCCCCGTGCTGCACATCGACACCGGCCACAACTTCCCCGAGGTCCTCGCCTACCGCGACGCCGAGGCGGCCCGGCGCCGGGTGCGGCTGCTGGTCGCGTCGGTGCAGGACGACATCGACGCCGGCCGGGTCGTCGAGGACGTCGGTCCGCATGCGAGCCGTAACCGGCTGCAGACCCGGACGTTGCTGCGTGCCCTCCGCGAAGGCGGATTCGACGCGGTGTTCGGCGGCGCCCGCCGCGACGAGGAGAAGGCCCGCGCCAAGGAGCGCGTGTTCTCCTTCCGCGACGAGTTCGGGCAGTGGGACCCGAAGGCGCAGCGCCCCGAGCTGTGGCAGCTGTACAACGGCCGGCACCGTCGCGGCGAGCACATCCGCGTGTTCCCGCTGTCCAACTGGACCGAGCTCGATGTCTGGAACTACATCCGCGACGAACGCGTCGAGCTGCCGCCGCTCTACTACGCCCATCGGCGACCCGTCGTCGAGCGCGACGGAATGCTGCTGGCGCTCAACGAGTTCCTCACCCTCCTGCCGGGCGACGAGCCGCGTGAGGCGCTGGTGCGGTTCCGCACGGTCGGCGACGCCACCTGCACGGGCTGCGTCGAATCCACCGCCGCCACCCCCGACGAGGTCGTCGCCGAGGTCGCGGTCAGCCGCGTCACCGAGCGCGGCGCCACCCGCGCCGACGACCGCATCTCCGAGGCCGGGATGGAAGACCGCAAGAAGGAGGGCTACTTCTGATGACCCGGTTGCTGCGCATCGCCACCGCCGGCAGCGTCGACGACGGCAAGTCCACGCTGATCGGCCGGCTGCTCCACGACTGCAAGGCCGTGCCCGAGGATCAGCTCGACGCCGTCGCCCGCACCAGCCGCGAGCGCGGCATGGACACCCCCGACCTGGCGCTGCTCACCGACGGGCTGCGGGCGGAGCGGGAACAGGGCATCACCATCGACGTCGCCCACCGCTACTTCTGCACCCCGCACCGCGCCTTCGTCGTCGCCGACACTCCCGGCCACGAGCAGTACACCCGGAACATGGTCACCGGCGCCTCGACCGCCGACCTCGCCCTCATCCTCGTCGACGCCCGCAAGGGGGTCGTCGAGCAGACCCGCAGGCACGCCTTCCTCGCCAGCCTGCTCGGCGTCCCCCATCTGGTGCTGTGCGTCAACAAGATGGACCTGGTCGACTGGTCGCAACAGCGCTTCGACGCGATCTGTGCCGAATTCTCCACGTTCGCAGCCAAACTCGACATCCACGACCTGACCTTCGTGCCGGTCTCGGCGCTGCTCGGCGACAACGTCGTCCACCGCACCACCGTCATGACCTGGTACGAGGGCGCCTCGCTGCTGCACCGTCTCGAGCAGGTGCACGTCGACTCCGATCGCAACCTCATCGACGCGCGCTTCCCCGTCCAGTACGTGATCCGTCCCGGTCACGGCGAGCACCGCGACTTCCGTGGTTACGCGGGCACCGTCGCGAGCGGGGTGTTCGCCCCCGGCGACGAGGTGCTGGTGCTGCCCTCGGGCTACGGCACGCGGGTGCGCGCCGTCCACGGCCCGGGCGGCGACCCGGTGCCGAGCGCCTTCGCGGGCAGCGCCGTGTGCCTCGAGCTCGAGGACGACCTCGACGTGGGACGCGGCGACATGCTGTGCCGCCCCGGGAACCGGCCGCTCGTCGGGCACGAGCTCGACGCGATGGTGTGCTGGCTCGCCGAGGGCCCCGGCCTCGTGCCCGACGCCACCTACACCCTGCTGCACACCACCAACGCCACCGCCGCGCAGGTGGTCCGGCTCGACTACCGGCTCGACGTGACCACCCTGCACCGCGACGGGACGGCACGGTCGTTGACGCTCAACGAGATCGGACGGGTCCAGTTGCGGACTCGCCGCCCCGTCCTGTTCGACCCCTACCGGCGCAACCGGACCACCGGAAGCTTCGTGCTCGTCGACGACGCGACCGGCAGCACCGTCGCGGCCGGGATGATCACCGGCCCCACCCTCGCCGCGGCCCCCGTCGTGTGGCACGCGGCGGAGGCGACCCGCGCCGAACGTCTCTCGCGGGGGGCGACGGTGTGGCTGACCGGCCTGTCGGCGTCGGGCAAGTCCAGCGTCGCCGCGGCGCTCGAGCGGCGTCTGCTCGCGGCCGGAGTGCCGGCCTACCGGCTCGACGGGGACAACCTGCGGCACGGCCTCAACTCCGATCTGGGTTTCGGTCCGCAGGACCGCGCGGAGAACGTCCGTCGGGTGGGTGCGGTGGCACAGCTGATGGCCGACGCGGGGCTGGTGACGATCTGCGCGCTCATCAGCCCGTACCGGTCCGACCGCGACCGGATCCGCGAGCAGCACCGGCAGGCCGGGCTGCCGTTCCTCGAGGTGTTCGTCGACACCCCCCTCGCCGACTGCGAAGCCCGGGACCCGAAGGGCATGTACGCGCGGGCCCGGGCCGGGGAGATCACCGGATTCACCGGCGTCGACGACCCCTACGAGCCGCCCACCGGTCCCGAGCTGGTGCTGCGGCCCCAGGACGGCGATCCGGTCGCGCAGGCCGGACTGATCATGGAATTGTTGGCCCCATGACCGATGACGCCGTCCTCGCCACCGAGATCGCCACCGCTGCAGGAGAACTGTTGCTGACCGTCCGCGCGGCCGAGGCCGACGCGCTCACCGGTCGCGAACTCGGCCGCCACGGCGACCGCGCCGCCGACGCCTTCATCCTCGGCCGGCTCGCCGCCGAACGCCCCGCCGACGCGGTGCTGTCGGAGGAATCCGCCGACGACCCGGCTCGGGTGCATGCGAAGCGGGTGTGGATCGTCGACCCCCTCGACGGATCCAAGGAGTACGGCATGCCGGACCACGAGGACTGGGCCGTGCACATCGCCCTGTGGGAGGCCGGCCGCGGCATCACCGCCGCCGCGGTCGCGCAGCCGGCGGTGGGCGCCGTCTACGGCACCGCGGACGTCGGGCGTGCCGAACTGCGGCCGCTGGGCGGCCGACGGCCCCGCATCGTCGTCAGCGGGAGCCGGCCGCCGGTGTTCGTCGCGGACGTCGCCCGCGCCCTCGGCGCCGACGTGGTGCGGATGGGTTCCGCCGGGGCCAAGGCCATGGCCGTGGTGCGCGGCGACGTCGACGCGTATGTGCACGCCGGCGGGCAGTGGGAGTGGGACTCCGCGGCGCCGGTGGGGGTCGCGCAGGCGGCGGGGCTGTACTGCGCCCGCATCGACGGCAGCGAACTCGAGTACAACCGCCCCCACCCCTACATGCCGGATCTGGTGATCTGCCGACCGGACTGGGCGCCGGCCCTGATGGCGGCGATCGCCGAGCATGCCGGCGCCCCCACCGACAGTGCCCGGGTCGCGATGGCCCGCTCCTACATCCGTTCCCTCGTCAGTCACGACGCGTCGCATGTCCGGCTTGCGGCCGACGCGTGGCGGGTCGAGAACGGCGTGCGCACCGGCGACACCGGCGTCGAGATCCGGGACCGTCTCGAGCACGGCCCCGAGTACCGCCCGATCCGGCGGGTGCGGGAGCTGACGTTCCGCGAATGGGACGACAACGTCGTCGCGCGGTTCCTGCTCGACCTCGACGCCGGGGACACCGCCCTCACGGTGGCGGTCACCGAGCACTTCGCCATCCCCGCGGGGGAGATCCGCTCGATCGTGGCGATCATCGAGCCGCACGAACACAAATAGTTTACTGTTTGTGTTCATAGACGAGCTAACGATCTAGTGCCTGGAGGACCCATGGACCACGCCCGCGACATCGGCGACGGCATCTTCCGCATCCCCGTGCCGGTCGGCGACCTGCCGGTCGGCGACACCCAGGTGTACGCGATGGAGTCGCCGCGCGGACTGGTCCTCGTCGACGTCGGCTGGAACGACGACACATCCTGGACCGCGCTGCAGGACGGTCTCGCTTCCGTCGGTGCCTCCGTCGCGGACGTCGAGGGAGTGGTCGTCACGCACTTCCACCCCGACCACGTCGGCCTGACCGGCCGGATCCGGGAGGCGTCGGGCTGCTGGGTCGGCATGCACGAGGACGACTTCGGCCAGCTCGCCCTCATGACCTCCGACGACGGCAACGCCGAGTGGGAGGCCGAGCAGTGGCGCCGCGCCGGCGCCCCGGACGAGCAGATCGTCACCTATCTCGAGCGGGCGAGCGGGGAACGCGCGACCGGCAAGCCCGACGTCCACCCCGACCGCAAGCTCGCCACCGACGAGCGGATCGCGCTCGCCGGCCGCACCCTGCGCACGGTGTTCACCCCCGGGCACACGCCCGGCCACGCCTGCTTCTACCTCGAGGAGCACGACATCCTCTTCAGCGGCGACCACGTCCTCGCCACCACGACCCCGCACGTGGGCGACTTCGACTTCCCGCTTGCCGAACGCGACGCCCTCGGCGAGTTCATCGACTCGCTGCGCGCCGTCGGCACGCTCCCGGCGCGGCGCACCCTGCCCGCGCACCGGCAACCGATCGACGACCTCGCGGCCCGCACCGGCGCTCTTGTCGAGCACCACGAACGACGCCTCGACGACCTGTACGCCGCCTTCGGCGACGAGGAGCTGACGCTGTGGCAGGCTGCCGAGCGGATGACGTGGTACCGCCCCTGGGACCAGACTCCGCCCACGGGCAAGCAGATGGCGCTGTCCGAGGCGTCGGCGCACGTGCGGCACCTCATCGAGCGAGGCCGCGCGCGCCGGGTCCCGGGCACCGACCCGGCGCGTTTCGCCCGGGCCTGACGGAAGGAACCGTATGACCCCCGACGAGCTCGTCACCGAATTCTGCCGCCGCTGGGCCGATCCCGACCCGGCCGTGCTCGCGTCCTACTTCACCGACGACGCCGTGTACCACAACATTCCGATGGAACCGGTGCGTGGGCGCGCGGCGATCGAGGAGTTCATCGCCGGGTTCGTCGCCTCGTTCGGCGGCATCGATTTCCGCATCCGGCACCAGGCCGTCCACGGCGGTGTGGTGCTCAACGAGCGGGTCGACGTGTTCACGCTCGGGGGGCGGACCGTGGAACTGCCGGTGATGGGGGCCTTCGAGGTCGTCGACGGCAAGATCGCCGGCTGGCGCGACTACTTCGACCTGGCGCCGATCACCGCGGCGGCGCAGCAGGATCCGGCGGGCTGATACCCGGTCTCGCGGTCGTCGGCCGCAGGTGACTGAGGTTGATCCGGCCGTGGGAGAGTCGGTGCATGCACGCAGTGATCGTCGACGCTCCCGGGAGTCAGCCGAAGGTCCGTGACGTAGCCCGGGCCCACGGCATGCGGGGGAATTCATGACGCTCTCCCCAGGCGGGCGGATCGGCCTGGCCGGAGCGGCGGTGGTCGGGGTCGCCTTCGGCATGGCCCGCTACGCCTACGGCCTGACGCTGCCCGACATCCGGGAAGACCTGCGGCTCTCCGAGCTGGCCCTCGGCCTCATCGCCAGCGCAACGTTTGCGGGCTACCTGGCCGGCCTGTTGCTCGCGGGACGGCTCGCCGCTCGCCGCGGGTCGCGCGCTCCGACGACCGTGGGCGGGGTGTGCGGCGCCGCGGGGGCGGTGATCGTGACCCTCGCGCAGTCCCCGGGGCTGCTCGCCGCCGGTGTCGTCCTGGCCGGCAGCGCCGGCGGCTGGGTCTGGGCGCCCTACTCCGACATCGTGACCCGATCGGTGCCCGCGCGGCAGCAACCCCGAGCGTTGGCGATCATCACCACCGGCACCAGCGGCGGACTGGTACTGCTCGGTGGGCTGGCCGTCCTGGCCGCGGTGGGCTCGTGGCGCCTGGTGTGGGCCGGCATCGCCCTCGCCGCCGTGGCCGCGGCCCTGGCGAACCTGCGCCTGGTGCCCCGGACCGGGCCGGCCCCGCGCCCGGAGGAAGGACCCGGTGCCTCTTCGCTGGTGGCAGCGCTGCGGGTCCCGGCAGCCTACTCCGTGGTCTACTTCGCGGTCGTGGTCGTCTACTTCACCTATGCCGCCGACGTCCTGGACCGCGGCACCCTCCCGGCGGCCGCCGTCCCGGCTCTCTACGCGGCCGTCGGCCTCACCGGCATGGGGGGGGTGGCGACCGGGGCCCTCGCGCAGCGAGTGGGCAGCGTCCGGGTCGCCGCGCTGTGCCTCGCGACGGTCGGTGCGGCGCTGGCGCTGCTCGGGCTGGCCGACGGCTCCGTGGCCGCGACCGCGGCCTCGGCGTGCATCTTCGGCATGGGGTACATGACGGGATCCGCGGTGCTCGCGGTCTGGACCGCCGAGTTGGTACCCGAGCGCGCGGGCGCGGCGTTCACGGCCTGTCTCGTCGTGGGAGCGCTCAGCTCGGTCGCAGCACCGGCCCTCGCCGGTGCCGTGATACCCGGCCTGGGGCTGGGGCCGGTGCTCGTGGTCACCGCCGCGGTGTCACTGTTCAGCGCGGCGGCGCTGGTGCTGTGCGGGTCCTCGCGAGGGGCAGCCGTCGGTGACACCGGACCGTGAACACGAGAGCTCCGCTCGTGGCCGGCGCGCACACCCTGCGTTGTGAGGAGCCTGTGTTTCGTGACGCATGGTCTCACGCCGCTCTGCGGCAGTCCGGACCGCAGGAAACGGAACGGCCCCGCGTCGCACTGCGACGCGGGGCCGTTCCGTGGTGCCCTCGGCAGGATTCGAACCTGCGACTTCTTGCTCCGGAGGCAAGCGCTCTATCCCCTGAGCTACGAGGGCGTTCCGGACTCCACCGGTTGCGCGGTGGGGCGGGAGTTAGCGTAGCGCATTGTCGGCGATACGCCACATCGCCTGGTCGGAGCGGGTTTCTCCGGGGCCTCGCCGGGCATCCGGCAGGCGCGGATGCGCCGTCCGGAGACGAACTCTTCGGCGAGTGTTTCCCGGAACGGCCGGCGCGGGCCATCCGCGCGGGGCAGGCTCGACACGAGACCGGACACACACCTGCAGGAGAGGACCGTACGTGGACGCAGGACCCGACACGGCAACCCGCACCGGACCGCTGAGCCGCGAGGAGCTCGCCGCGCTCGACACCTGGTGGCGAGCCGCGAACTACCTGTCGGTGGGACAGATCTACCTGATGGGCAACCCCCTCTTGCGCGAGCCGTTGCGTCCCGAGCACATCAAGCCCCGGCTGCTCGGACACTGGGGCACCACCCCGGGACTGAACTTCGTCTACGCCCACCTCAACCGCGCGATCACCGCCCGCGACCTCGAGATGATGTATGTGATGGG
This sequence comes from Rhodococcus sp. P14, assembly GCF_000256505.1. NCBI lineage: Bacteria > Bacillati > Actinomycetota > Actinomycetes > Mycobacteriales > Nocardiaceae > Rhodococcus > Rhodococcus sp. P14. Next base: position 32,379 of record NZ_AJFC01000306.1, read on the forward strand.
TCCCGGGCACGGCGGGCCCGGACCGGTCGCCGCGGCCTGGCTCGAGGGCACCTACAGCGAGGTCTATCCGGACATCTCCCGGGATGCGGACGGCATGGCGCGGCTGTTCACCCAGTTCTCGTTCCCCGGGGGGATTCCCAGCCACGTCGCCCCCGAGACACCCGGATCCATCCACGAGGGCGGGGAGCTCGGGTACGCCCTGTCGCACGCCTACGGGGCCGCTTTCGACAACCCGGACCTCATCGTCGCTGCCGTGGTGGGCGACGGCGAGGCCGAGACCGGGCCCCTCGCCACCAGCTGGCACTCCACGAAGTTCGTCGACCCGCGCCGGGACGGCGCCGTGCTGCCGATCCTGCACCTGAACGGGTACAAGATTGCCAACCCGACCGTCCTCGCCCGCATCGACCACGACGAGCTCGAGCACCTGCTCCGCGGCTACGGCCACGATCCGGTGTTCGTCGAGGGCTCCGACCCCGAGCACATGCACCAGGCGTTCGCGGCGGCCCTGGACCGCTGCCTCGATGCGATCCTCGAGATCCGGCGCCGCGCACGCCGCGACGGTGTCTCCGAGCGACCGCGCTGGCCGATGATCGTGCTGCGTTCTCCCAAGGGCTGGACCGGACCGAAGGAGGTCGACGGTCTGCCGGTCGAAGGGTACTGGCGCTCGCACCAGGTGCCCTTCGCCAATGCCCGCGACGACGACGGCCACCGCAAGATCCTCGAGGAGTGGCTGCGTAGTTACCGGCCCGAGGAACTGTTCGACGACAGCGGTGCCCCCGTGCCCGCAATCCGCGATCTGCACCCGGCGGGCGAGCGGCGGATGAGCGCGTCCCCCCATGCCAACGGCGGGCCGCTCGTGCGGGACCTGGCGTTACCGGACTTCCGCGACTACGCCGTGCCGGTCCCGGCGCCCGGCACCGGCAGCGTCGAATCGACCCGCGTGCTCGGCACCTTCCTGCGCGACGTCATGCGCGAGAACACGAGCACCTTCCGGGTGTTCTCCCCGGACGAGAACAACTCCAACCGGCTCGGTCCGGTCCTCGAGGTCACCGCACGCACCTGGAACGCCCGCATCCTGCCCGACGACGACCGTCTCGCCCCCGACGGGCGGGTCATGGAGATCCTGTCCGAGCACACCTGCCAGGGCTGGCTCGAGGGCTATCTGCTCACCGGCCGGCACGGCTTCTTCTCCTGCTACGAGGCCTTCGTCCACATCGTCGACTCGATGTTCAACCAGCACGCCAAGTGGCTGCGCCCCACCAACGGCATCGACTGGCGCCGGCCGATACCGTCGCTGAACTACCTGCTCACCTCGCACGTGTGGCGGCAGGACCACAACGGCTTCTCGCACCAGGACCCGGGCTTCATCGACCACGTCGTCAACAAGAAGGCCGACGTGATCCGCGTGTACCTGCCGCCGGACGCGAACACCCTGCTGTCGGTGGCCGACCACTGCCTGCGCACCCGGCAGTACGTCAACGTGATCGTCGCCGGCAAGCAACCACAGCTGCAGTACCTCGACATGGATGCGGCAATCATCCATTGCACCAAGGGAATCGGGATCTGGGACTGGGCCGGCACCGACCAGGGGGTCGAGCCCGACGTGGTGCTCGGCTGCGCGGGCGACGTGCCCACCATGGAAACCCTCGCCGCCGTCGAGATCCTGCTCGAATGGTTCCCCGATCTGAGGATCCGCGTCGTGAACGTCGTCGACCTGATGCGGTTGCAGGACCACACCGAACACCCGCACGGGCTGTCCGACCGCGAATTCGACTCGCTGTTCACCACCGACAAGCCGGTGATCTTCGCCTACCACGGCTATCCGTGGCTGATCCACCGCCTGACCTACCGGCGTACCAACCACGACAACATCCACGTGCGCGGGTACAAGGAGGAGGGCACCACCACCACCCCGTTCGACATGTGCGTGCTCAACCAGATCGACCGGTTCGACCTCGCCATGGACGTCGTCGACCGGGTGCCGCGCCTGCACCCGATCTCCGCGTATGCGCGCGAGTACCTGAAGAACCGGCTCGTCGAGCATCACCAGTACATCCGCACCCACGGTGAGGACATGCCCGACATCCGCGACTGGGAGTGGGGGCGGTCCGGCCGGTAGACGCGGAGGGGGACGGCCCGGACGGGCCGTCCCCCTCGTGCGGGTCCGATCGGTCAGTTCACGGGCAGCGGCTGCGCACCGCGCTCCGCGAGCATCGCCGTCATGAGCTCCGACTCGCTGGTCTGGGTGTCGACCATCGTCTGCGCCAGGGTGCGCACCGCCGGCTGGCCCGCGTACTGCGCGCCGTACTCCATCATCGGCAGCCCGCCCTCGTGGTGGCGCAGCATCAACTGCAGGAAAAGCACGTCGAGTTCCGGACCCGTGGCGCCACGCAGGCTCGCCAGGTCCTCGGACGTCGCCATACCGGGCATCCGGGCGGTCCCCGCCCCGTCCGTGTGCGCGGCGCCGTCCGCGTGGCCCACGTCGCCGTGGCTGTGGCCGGAGTCCTCGGTCATCCACGTCATGTAGTCCCCGGCCGGCAGCAGCGGCTGCCCCCACAGCGACAGCCAGCCCTGCATCTGGCCGACCTGGTTCTGCTGGGTGGTGAGAATGTCGTACGCCAGGTTGCGGACCCGCTGGTCGTCCGACGTCGTCAGCGCCACGGCGGACATCTCGACGGCCTGGTTGTGGTGGACGGTCATGTCCTGTGCGAACCCGACGTCGACGGAGCCGGCGCCCGGCGTCGCCGGCTGCGAGTCCTCGAGCGGGATGCGGGCCAGGAATCCGAGCAGGAACCCGATCGCGACGGCGGCGACCAGGCCCAGGATCAAGCCGGTCGTGCGCCGGCCCGTGCCGGCGGTGGCGGTGTCGCTCGTCACGTCAGCTCCCCGCCGGGGCCTGCATGTCGGCGGGCAGCTGCTCGGTGCCGTCCACCGTGCCGCCGTCCATCGGCACCGCGTCCGGGCCCGGCGTCGAAGGATCGAACGGCGGGGGGCTGCTCGGGTCGAACGAGCCGGGCAGGGTGGAGCAGCTCGCGCCGACCTCCGGGTAGGTGTAGCGGTTGAGCCGCAGCGACGCGATGAAGTGATCGATCCGCTCGTCGTCGGCGGCGTCCACCTTCAGCTGATGCCCCCACGACTGCAGGGCGATGGGGGAGTCGAGCCCAGGGTACGGCGACATCATCAGGTAGGACTTGCCGTCCACCTTCGCCGCGAGCGCATCGACGCCGGCCTGATCGACCAGGTCGGGGTTGTAGGTGATCCACACCGCGCCGTGCTCGAGGGAGTGCACGGCGTTCTCGGTGCGGATCGCCTCCGGGTACACGGTGCCGGTGCACGTGGCCCAGATCGCGTCGTGCGGCCCACCGAACGGCGGGGTCTGGTCGTACGCCACGCGCTGCGTGGACCCGATGTGCTGGCCCGCGGGGTAGTCGACCGTCACGACCCCCTCGATCGCGGTCGACGGATCCTGATTCGACTCGGACGGCGTCCACGCCGCCAGCGCCTGGGAGTCCTGGTACTTCGGGATGATGCTGGCGGCGATCACCGCGACCAGCGCGATCACCGCGACCACCCCACCGATCAGCAGCCACGGGATCTGCCGCTGCTTGGGCAGGCCGCGACCGCCGCTCTTCTTCTGGGCGGCCTTGATCGCCTTCGCAGACTTGGCACCGGACTTCTTGCCGGGACCGCCACTTACCGAACCGCTGGGCATCGTTGGGTGCTCTTTCGACGGATGGACAACGAGGGGCGCACGACGCTCGGTCCGCGCGTGCTCTGTCAACTCTACGGGCGGACGGTGGGCGGACGTCCCCGCGGCGGCCGGGCGGTGACCGCGACAACAGGCCGGACCGGCGTCACGGCGGGGGAGGCGGAGCCAATAGGATAGAGACCCGTGACTCCTGCCGACCTTGCCGAACTGCTCCACGGAACCGCTGCGAGGGTGCTCGCCGAGCGTGACCTCGACGTGTCCGTCCTGCCCGCGACCCTGACGGTCGAGCGGCCCCGCAACCCGGAGCACGGCGACTACGCGACCAACGTCGCGATGCAGGTCGCGAAGAAGGCCGGCGTGAATCCGCGGGAACTCGCGGGCTGGCTGGCCGAGGCCCTCACCGCCGCCGACGGCATCGAGTCGGCCGAGGTGGCCGGACCGGGCTTCCTGAACATCCGTCTCGCCGCCGACGCCCAGGGCGCGATCGTCGCCCAGGTGCTCACCCACGCGGCCGCGTACGGCAACGCGGACACGCTGGCCGGAACCCGCATCAACCTCGAGTTCGTCTCCGCGAACCCGACGGGCCCGATCCACCTCGGCGGCACCCGCTGGGCCGCGGTCGGGGACGCGCTCGGCCGGATCCTCACCACCCAGGGCGGCGACGTCACCCGCGAGTACTACTTCAACGACCACGGCGCCCAGATCGACCGGTTCACCCGCTCGCTCATCGCCGCGGCGCAGGGGCAGCCCGCGCCGGAGGACGGGTACGCCGGTGCGTACATCGTCGACATCGCGCAGGCCGTGCTGCAGCAGCGCCCGGACGCGCTCGCGCTGCCCGAGACCGAACGGCACGAGGTGTTCCGCTCGATCGGCGTGGACCTGATGTTCGCCCACATCAAGCGCACCCTGCACGAGTTCGGTGTCGACTTCGACGTGTACTTCCACGAGAACTCCCTGTTCGAGTCGGGTGCCGTGGAGAAGGCCGTCGAGACGCTCAAGACCTCCGGGAGCCTCTACCACCAGGACGGCGCCTGGTGGCTCAAGAGCACCGACTTCGGCGACGACAAGGACCGCGTCGTCATCAAGAGCGACGGCAACGCCGCCTACATCGCCGGGGACATCGCCTACTTCCAGGACAAGCGGGCGCGCGGCTTCGACCTGTGCATCTACATGCTCGGCGCGGACCACCACGGCTACATCGGCCGCCTCAAGGCCGCCGCCGCCGCATTCGGCGACGACCCGGACACCGTCGAGGTGATGATCGGGCAGATGGTCAACCTCGTGCGCGGCGGCGTCGCCGTGAAGATGAGCAAACGCGCCGGCACGGTCATCACCCTCGACGACCTGGTCGAGGCGATCGGCGTCGACGCGGCCCGCTACGCGCTGGTGCGCTCGTCGGTGGATCAGAGCATCGACATCGACCTCGAGCTGTGGGCCAGCACCACCAACGAGAACCCGGTCTACTACGTCCAATACGCGCACGCCCGGCTCTCGTCCATCGGGCGCGGCGCCGCGGAGCTCGGTCTCGGCGCCGAGGGCGCCGACCTGTCGCTGCTCGACCACGAGCGCGAGGGTGAGCTGATCCGCACGATCGGCGAGTACCCGCGCATCCTCGCCAAGGCCGCCGAACTGCGGGAACCGCACCGCGTCGCGCGGTACCTCGAAGAACTCGCCGGCGCCTACCACCGCTTCTACGACTCGTGCCGCATCCTGCCGCAGGGCGACGAGGAGCCGGGACCGCTGCACACGGCGCGGCTCGCGCTGTGCGCGGCGACCCGCCAGGTGCTCGCCAACGGACTCGGACTGCTCGGCGTCAGCGCCCCGGAGCGGATGTGAACGCGCACCCCGCCGGTCCCCGGCACGCCGAGATCCCGCACGCACCGGGCCTGACCGAGCGGCCTGCGAACGCCGCCGAACTGAACCTGCTGCACCCGAACGTGTGGCCCCGCAACACCCGGCGCGGCGACGACGGTGTCATGACGATCGCCGGTGTGCCCGTGACCGAGCTCGCCGAGCGGTACGGCACCCCGCTCTTCGTCGTCGACGAGGACGACTTCCGCTCCCGGTGCCGGGAGATCGCGGCCGCGTTCGGACCGGGCGCGAAGGTCCACTACGCGTCGAAGGCGTTCCTGTGCACCGAGATCGCGCGCTGGGTCGACCAGGAGGGCCTGTCGCTCGACGTCTCGACCGGCGGTGAGCTCGCCGTCGCGCTGCGCTCCGGCTTCCCGGCCGGAAAGATCGCCATGCACGGCAACAACAAGTCCGTGGCCGAGCTGCGGACCGCGGTCGCCGCGGGCGTCGGGCACATCGTGCTGGACTCCATGTCGGAGATCGACCTGCTCGACGCGGTCGCCGGCGAACTCGACGTGGTGCAGGACGTGCTGATCCGCGTCACCGTCGGCGTCGAGGCGCACACCCACGAGTTCATCTCCACCGCGCACGAGGACCAGAAGTTCGGCCTGTCCCTGGCCGGCGGAGTGGCCATGGCCGCCGTCCGCAAGGGGTTCGCGAGCGATCACCTGCGCCTGGTCGGCCTGCCCAGCCACATCGGCTCGCAGATCTTCGACGTCGACGGATTCGAACTCGCGGCGCACCGGGTCATCGGCCTGCTGCGCGACGTCGTCGACGAATTCGGCGTCGACAAGACCGCGCAGATGAACATCGTGGACCTCGGCGGCGGCCTCGGCATCTCCTACGTGCCCAGCGACGACCCGCCGCCCGTGGAGGAACTCGCCGCCAAGCTGCGGCACATCGTGCAGACCGAGTCCACCCTCGCCGGCCTGCCCGAGCCGACCCTCGCCGTCGAGCCCGGACGCGCCATCGCCGGCCCCGGCACCGTGACCCTCTACGAGGTGGGCACCATCAAGGACGTCGCGGTGGGCGCGCACCAGGTGCGCCGCTACATCAGCGTCGACGGCGGCATGAGCGACAACATCCGCACCTCGCTGTACCAGGCCGAGTACGAGGCCCGCCTGGTGTCGCGGGCCGGCGACGGGGAGCCGGTCGTGTCCCGCGTCGTCGGCAAGCACTGTGAGAGCGGCGACATCGTCATCCGCGATGCCTGGATGCCCGCCGACCTCGAAGCCGGCGACCTGTTGGCCGTCGCCGCGACCGGTGCATACTGCTACTCGATGTCCAGCAGGTACAACCTGCTGCCCCGTCCCGCCGTCGTGGCGGTCAAGGACGGCGCCGCTCGCGTCGTCCTGCGTCGGGAAACCGTGGAAGATCTGCTCAGCTTGGAGGTTACGGAGTGACGACCGAAGCGGTGACCAGCGAACCGGGGCAGCGCCCGATCGGTGTGGCTGTGCTCGGGCACGGCACCGTCGGAGCCGAGGTCGTGCGCATCATCCGCGACGATGCCACCGATCTCGAGGCGCGCATCGGTGCGCCGCTCGAGCTGCGGGGGGTGGCCGTGCGCACCGTCCGCGACGACCGCGGCATCCCGCAGGACCTGCTCACCACGGACGCCGAGGGTCTGATCACCCGCGACGACGTGGACATCGTGGTGGAGGTCATCGGCGGCATCGAGCTGCCGCGCAAGCTCGTGCGCGCGGCTCTCGACTCGGGCAAGTCCGTGGTCACCGCCAACAAGGCGCTGCTCGCGGAGTACACCGGCGAACTCGCCGAGGCCGCCGAGGCCAAGCGCGTGGACCTGTACTTCGAGGCGGCCGTCGCCGGCGCCATCCCGGTCATCCGGCCCCTGACCCAGTCCCTCGCCGGTGACAGGGTGAACCGGGTGCTCGGCATCGTCAACGGCACCACCAACTACATCCTCTCGGCCATGGACGAGACCGGCGCCGACTACGCCGAGACGCTCGCCGAGGCGGTCCGGCTCGGGTACGCCGAGGCCGACCCGACCGCGGACGTGGAGGGCTTCGACGCCGCGTCCAAGGCCGCGATCCTGGCCTCGATCGCGTTCCACACCCGCGTCACCGCCGGCGACGTCTACCGCGAGGGCATCTCGAAGATCACCGCCGCCGACCTGACCACCGCTCGGGCACTGAACTGCACCGTCAAGCTGCTGGCCATCTGTGAGCGGATCACCACCGACGGCCGGGACCGGGTCTCGGCGCGCGTCTACCCGGCGCTGGTGCCGCGTGAGCATCCCCTCGCCGCCGTCAACGGCGCCTTCAACGCGGTCGTCGTCGAGGCCGAGGCGTCGGGCCGCCTGATGTTCTACGGCCAGGGCGCCGGCGGCTCGCCCACCGCGTCCGCCGTGATGGGCGACCTGGTGATGGCTGCCCGCAACCGGGTGCACGGGGGCCGGGGACCGCGGGAATCACGGTACGCGGACCTCGAGATCGCCCCGATGAGCGACATCGTCACCCGCTACTACGTCAACCTGCAGGTCGCGGACCGGGCGGGTGTGCTCTCGGCGGTGGCCGCCGAGTTCGCCAAGCGGGACGTGAGTATCGCCGCCGTGCGCCAGGAGGGCGCCGGCGAGGGGGCCCGCCTCGTGGTGCTGACGCACTGCGCCACCGACAAGGCGCTGTCGGACACCGTCGCAGCGCTCGACCAACTCGAATCCGTGATCGCTGTGACCAGCGTCCTGAGACTGGAGGGATCCGCCGAATGAGCGCGCCCGAGAAGAACACCGCCACCCCCGTGCACACCCCGTGGCCGGGTCTGATCGAGGCGTACCGCGACCGGCTCCCGATCGGTGACAACTGGAAGACCGTCACCCTCCGCGAGGGCGGCACCCCGCTGCTGCCGGCCGCTCACCTCTCGGAACTGACCGGGTGCGAGGTCCATCTGAAGGTCGAGGGCCTGAACCCGACCGGTTCGTTCAAGGACCGCGGCATGACGATGGCCGTCACCGACGCCCTCGCCCGCGGCCAGCAGGCCGTGCTGTGTGCCTCCACCGGCAACACCTCCGCGTCCGCGGCCGCGTACGCCGTCAAGGCCGGCATGGGCTGCGCGGTGCTGGTCCCGGACGGCAAGATCGCGATGGGCAAGCTGGCCCAGGCGGTCATGTACGGCGCAAAGATCATCCAGGTCCAGGGCAACTTCGACGACTGCCTCGAGCTCGCCCGCAAGACCACCGCCGAGTTCCCCACGATCGGCCTGGTGAACTCCGTCAACCCCGTGCGCATCGAGGGGCAGAAGACCGCGGCGTTCGAGATCGCCGACGCGCTCGGCGACGCACCCGACGTGCACGTGCTGCCGGTCGGCAACGCCGGCAACATCACCGCCTACTGGCGTGGCTACACCGAGTACTTCGCGGACGGTCTCACGACCCGCAAGCCCCGCATGCTCGGTGTCCAGGCCGCGGGCGCGGCGCCGCTGGTGCACGGTGCCCCCGTCAAGGACCCGGAGACGATCGCCACCGCCATCCGGATCGGCGCCCCGGCGTCGTGGAACGGCGCCGTGACCGCCAAGGAGGAGTCGGGGGGTGCGTTCCGGGCGGCCACCGACGAGGAGATCCTCGAGGCGTACCGGCTCGTCGCCGCCACCGAGGGCGTGTTCGTCGAACCGGCGTCCGCCGCCTCGATCGCCGGACTGCTCGCCGCCCGCAAGGAGGGCTGGCTCGATTCCGGGCTGAAGGTGGTGTGCACCGTCACCGGCAACGGTCTGAAGGACCCCGACACGGCACTGCTCGGGATGCCGCAGGTGGAGCCGATCCCGGTCGATCCGGTCGCGGTGGCCGCAGCGCTCGAGCTGGCCTAGTGACCGCCTCGCCCTCCTCCGTTGGGAAAGACGACATGACGCAGACGTTGCCCGTCGGGATCTCCGTGACCGCCCGGGTCCCGGCCTCGAGTGCGAATCTGGGACCGGGTTTCGATTCGCTCGGGCTGGCCGTCGGGTTGTACGACGAGATCACCGTCACCACAACCGCATCGGGCCTCGAGGTGCGCGTCGAGGGCGAGGGCGCCGAAGAGGTGCCGTGGGGGCCGTCGCACCTGGTGGTGCGGGCGGTCGAACGTGGCCTCGAAGCCGCCGGCGTGTGGGCGGACGGCCTGGATGTGTTGTGCCGCAACGTAATTCCGCATTCGCGGGGGCTGGGCTCGTCGGCGTCGGCCGCCGTCGGGGGTCTGGCGGCCGCCAACGGGCTCGTGCGCAAGGTGGCGCCCGAGCGCGTGCTCGACGAGTCGCAGCTCGTCCAGCTCGCCTCCGAATTCGAGGGCCACCCGGACAATGCCTCCGCCAGCATTCTCGGGGGCGCGGTCGTGTCGTGGAGCGAGTCGGTCGTCGGCGACGAACAACGCACCTACCGCGCGGTGCCGCTCGCGGTCCACCCGGCGATACGGGTCGTCGTGCTGGTGCCGTCCTCGCGCTCGTCCACCGCCCACACCCGCGGCCTGCTCCCGGATCTCGTGCCGCACCGCGACGCGGCGTTCAACGTCAGTCGCGCGGCACTCGCCGTCGTCGCCCTCACCGAGCGGCCGGACCTGCTGATGCCGGCGACCGAGGACCTGCTGCACCAGGCGCAGCGCGCGCCGGCGCTGCCGCTGACCACCAAGTGGATCGCCACCCTGCGTGCCGCGGGCATTCCCGCCGCGGTCTCCGGTGCCGGTCCCACGGTGCTCGCCCTGACGACCGAGCCGCTCCCCGCGGACCTGCGGGCGGCCGCGGAGGCGGACGACATGACCGTGCTCGAACTCGACGTCGCGGACGGCGTGCAGGTCGTATGACCGAGCCCCAGGGCCTGTCGAGTCGGGAGCCGACCCCCGGCGACACGGCCGGGGGTTCTCCTTGCTCAACGTACAGTTCGTCGCTATTCTGTGCTTAGTCCGCACGTCGTGCGTTTCCGTCGCTGGCTTTCCAGGGCATTCACTCCAGATTCATCGGGGCGATCGATCCTGGATCGATCCTCTCCTGACATCGTTTCGGGGAGACGGACCGACCGCATCTGCCGGAGGATGGCGTGATGGCGGACGTGCCGACCGTTCGATCCGTGAACACGTACGGCAATCCCAGATCGATGCCAGATCTGCGGAACGAACCCTCGACTCTGCGTGGCGCGAGTGAGGGAAGGAAAGGATCTCCGTGACAGATACGGACCTGATCGCTACGCCTGTTCTCGATACCACGGATTCGTCCGCGGGAGCGCAGGCCACCGATCCTGCACAGACTGCACCGCGTGCCGGCCGGCGTGGTGCCGGTCTCTCCGGCATGGTGCTGGCCGAGCTGCGGACCCTCGCGGCCGAACTCGGCATCAAGGGAACCTCCGGGATGCGTAAGGGCGATCTCATCGCCGCGATCAAGGAGCGGCAGAGCGGCGGAGCCGCCGAGCCGGCTCCTGCGCCGGAACAGCCCGCCCGGACCGCCCGGACTCGTCGCGCCCGTGGTGCCGCCCAGGACGCGGCCGGCGCCGACACCGCCGCCTCTGCGGACACTGCCGCCCCCGCCGCCGAGTCGGCGCAGGCGCAGCCCGCTGCGACGACGTCGCCCGAACGGCCTGCCGCGGCGGAACAGCCCGCCGAGGGCGAGGCCGAGGGTGGCCGCCGGGGTCGTCAGCGTCGCGGTCGCCGAGGTGGCGACCAGGCCGCCGAGACGGCCACCACCGAGGCACCCAAGGACGCCGCCGAGGCACGAGCCGACGAGAAGCCGCGCGCCGAGGAGAAGACCGAGGAGAAGGCCGAACCGTCCGACGGCGGTCGCCGCGAGCGCGGTCAGCGCGACGGCCAGCGTGACCAGCGCGACGGCCAGCGTGACCAGCGCGACGGCCAGCGTGACCAGCGCGACGGCCAGCGTGACCAGCGCGACGGCCAGCGTGACCAGCGCGACGGCCAGCGTGACCAGCGCGACGGCCAGCGTGACCAGCGCGACGGCCAGCGTGACCAGCGCGACGGCCAGCGTGACCAGCGCGACGGCCAGCGTGACCAGCGCGACGGCCAGCGTGACCAGCGCGACGGCCAGCGTGACCAGCGCGACGGCCAGCGTGACCAGCGCGACGGCCAGCGTGACCAGCGCGACGGCCAGCGTGACCAGCGCGACGGCCAGCGTGACCAGCGCGACGGCCAGCGTGACCAGCGCGACGGCCAGCGTGACCAGCGCGACGGCCAGCGTGACCAGCGCGACGGCCAGCGTGACCAGCGCGACGGCCAGCGTGACCAGGGCGAACGCCGCCGCGAGGACCGTGGTCAGGGTCCCCGTCAGGACGGCCGCGACGGCCGGGGTGGCGACGACGACGAGGACGGCCGCGGACGCCGCGGCCGGCGCTTCCGGGAGCGTCGTCGCGGACGCGACCGCGGCGAGGCCGGCGGGGACACCCGCGAGCCCGAGATCCGCGAGGACGACGTCCTGCAGCCGGTCGCCGGAATCCTCGACGTCCTGGACAACTACGCGTTCGTCCGGACCTCCGGGTACCTGGCCGGTCCCAACGACGTGTACGTCTCGATGAACATGGTGCGCAAGAACGGCCTGCGCCGCGGCGACGCCATCACCGGCGCGGTCCGCGTGCCGCGTGAGGGGGAGCAGGGCAACCAGCGGCAGAAGTTCAACCCGCTGGTCCGGCTCGACACGGTCAACGGCGGCGACGTCGAGGCCGCCAAGCGCCGCCCGGAGTTCAACAAGCTCACCCCGCTGTACCCGAACCAGCGGCTGCGGCTCGAGACCACCCCGAACATCCTCACCACCCGCGTGATCGACCTGATCATGCCGATCGGCAAGGGCCAGCGTGCCCTGATCGTCTCGCCGCCGAAGGCCGGCAAGACGACGGTGATGCAGGACATCGCGAACGCGATCACGACCAACAATCCCGAGTGCTACCTGATGGTCGTGCTGGTGGACGAGCGGCCCGAAGAGGTCACCGACATGCAGCGTTCGGTCAAGGGCGAGGTCATCGCCTCGACCTTCGACCGGCCGCCGTCGGACCACACGTCCGTCGCCGAGCTGGCCATCGAGCGTGCCAAGCGGCTCGTCGAGCAGGGCCGCGACGTCGTCGTCCTGCTCGACTCGATCACCCGCCTCGGCCGCGCGTACAACAACTCGTCGCCGGCGTCGGGCCGCATCCTCTCCGGTGGTGTCGACTCGACCGCCCTGTACCCGCCGAAGCGGTTCCTGGGCGCGGCTCGCAACATCGAGAACGGCGGCTCGCTCACCATCATCGCCACGGCCATGGTGGAGACGGGTTCGACGGGCGACACGGTGATCTTCGAGGAGTTCAAGGGCACCGGCAACGCCGAGCTCAAGCTCGATCGCAAGATCGCCGAGCGACGCGTGTTCCCGGCGGTGGACGTCAACCCCTCCGGCACGCGCAAGGACGAGCTGCTGATGAGCCCCGACGAGTTCGCGGTGGTGCACAAGCTGCGCCGCGTGCTCTCCGGCCTGGACTCGCACCAGGCCATCGATCTGCTCATCGACCGGCTCAAGAAGAGCAAGAGCAACATCGAGTTCCTCCTGCAGGTGTCGAAGACGGCGCCGGGAGCACTCGACGACTGATCGCCGCGGCCGCGGCGGCGCATGCCCGGGACGGAATTTCTCGTCCCGGGCCTGCGTTTGGCATAATCGAACAGCTCAGTCCGGTCCCGGTTCACGTCTTCGATCCGCGGAGGCGACCCGGCGGCCACGAAAGGGACACCATGAAGGCAGGAATCCACCCCAACTACGGGACGACCACCGTCGTCTGCGGTTGCGGGAACACGTTCGAGACGCGCAGCACCGCGGAGTCGGGACGGATCACCGTCGAGGTCTGCTCGCAGTGCCACCCGTTCTACACGGGCAAGCAGAAGATCCTCGACACCGGCGGACGCGTCGCCCGCTTCGAGGCTCGCTACGGCAAGCGCGCCTCCAAGAAGGCCGCTGCCGACCAGTAGCTGTCTCGCCGACGCCCGGTTCTGTCTCAGTCACAGGCCGGGCGTCGGCTTTTTTTCTCCGGATCCGTGCGCGGCACGGGCCGCCACGACGGACGAGTGGAGCGAATCACATGGCGGGGCAGACCAAGCCGTCGGCCATCGACGACATCCTGGCCGAACACGCCGGACTCGAGCAGCAGCTGTCCGACCCGGCGCTGCACAACGACCCGGCGGCGGCGCGCAGGGTCGGCAAGCGGTTCGCCGAGCTCGCTCCCGTCATGGCCACCTACACCAAGCTGCGGGCCGCGCGCGACGATCTCGAGGCCGCGCGGGAACTGGCCGCGGACGACGCCGCGTTCGCCGCCGAGGTGCCGGCTCTCGAAGAACGCGTCGGCGAGCTCGACAAGGCCCTCACCGACCTGCTCGCCCCCCGCGACCCGCACGACGGGGACGACGTCGTGCTCGAGGTCAAGTCGGGGGAGGGCGGGGAGGAATCCGCGCTGTTCGCCGCCGACCTCGCCCGCATGTACATCCGGTACGCGGAACGCGCCGGCTGGCGCGTGGAGGTCCTCGGCGCGACCATCTCCGATCTCGGCGGCTACAAGGACGCGACGCTGTCGATCAAGTCGAAGAGCGATGTGCGTGACGGTGTCTGGTCCCGCCTGAAGTTCGAGGGCGGGGTGCATCGTGTCCAGCGCGTCCCCGTCACCGAGTCCCAGGGCCGCGTGCACACCTCCGCGGCCGGCGTGTTCATCTATCCCGAGCCGGACGAGGTGGAGCAAGTCCAGATCGACGAGTCGGATCTGCGCATCGACGTGTACCGCTCCTCCGGCAAGGGCGGTCAGGGCGTCAACACCACCGACTCGGCGGTGCGCATCACGCACCTGCCCACGGGCATCGTCGTCACCTGCCAGAACGAGCGGTCCCAGCTGCAGAACAAGGCGCGGGCGATGCAGGTCCTCGCCGCGCGGCTGCAGGCGGCGGCGGAGGAGGCCGCCGAGGCGGAGGCGTCTGCGGGACGGGCCAGCCAGGTGCGCACGGTGGACCGCTCCGAACGCATCCGCACCTACAACTTCCCCGAGAACCGGATCACCGATCACCGCATCGGCTTCAAGGCCCACAACCTCGACGCGGTGCTCGACGGCGACATGGACGCCCTGCTCGATGCACTGGGCACGGCCGACCGGGAGGCCCGGCTCACGGCGGAATGACGCGTGAGCCGGGTACCGGTCCGTTACGGAGCGGGCTCGCCGGGCTCGTCACCCGGGTCGTCGTCCCCGGGCACCTGCGAGATGTCGATGCCGGGAAGCAGGAAGCAGTTCTCACCCTTCGCGTTCCGGTGCGGTCCCCACACGGCGGACACGACCGTGCCGGGCCCCGTGTTCAGGAGCGCGACCGGAACCTCGCTGCTCTGCGGCGACGCGGTCAACGAGGCGCCCCCGGTCTGCCAGGTGGCCGTGTTGACCCAGTTGAGCTGCCCGTTCTGCGCCTTCTGCTCGCCGACCGCGAAGAACAGCTGACCCTCCTCGAGGGCCTCGCTGTCCGTCTCGGTCACGCTGTGGACCGGCGCGACGTAGCTGCAGAGCAGCGGGGTGGGTTGGACGTCGATCGGCGACGCGGACGCGAGTCCGGGCGCCGCGAGGGCGCCGGCGGCACCGAATGCGACGACGGACGCTGCCCGAACCGTGAATTTCGACTTCGTCACAGGAAGATCCTCTCCGTAGTTCCGTAGTCCTGGTCCGAATCGGACGATTCCGATCATGCCGTACACCGACCCGATGAGTGACCTGTCCGTTTCCGTCGCGTGACCGGCATGGCAGTCTGTACGCCGTGACTCGTCAACCCCTGCGCCTGGCGATCCTCGAAGCGGTGTCGGTGCTCGAGGAAGCCGGTGTCCCCAGTCCGCGTGTGGACGCCGAACTGCTCGCCGCGCACCTGCTCGGCATCGAGCGCACCCGTCTCGGGCTCGTGCCGCTCGTCGACCCGGCCATGGTCGACGCGTACCGGGCGATGATCGCGCAGCGCGCCAAGCGGATCCCGTTGCAGTACATCACCGGCAGCACGGGAATGGGGGAGATCGACATCGAGGTGGGTCCCGGCGTCTTCGTCCCGCGACCCGAAACCGAACTACTGCTGGCCTGGGCCCTGGCGCACCTCGAGGGCCTGCAGGAGAATCCGCCGGTCGTGCTCGACCTGTGCACCGGCTCGGGCGCCCTCGCGCTGGCGATCGCGCACGCCCGGCCCGACGCGATCGTGCACGCGGTCGAACTCGAGCCCCATGCCCTCGCATGGGCGCGGCGGAACGCGGAACGCTGCGCGGCGGCAGGAGACACGCCGATCCTCCTGCATCAGGGAGACGTGACGGACCGCAACCTGCTCACCGCCCTCGAGGGCCGGGTCGACGTCGTGGTGTCGAACCCGCCCTACATCCCCGAGGGCACCGACCTCCCGCCCGAGGTGATCGAGCACGATCCGCACTCGGCGCTGTTCGGCGGCCCGGACGGGCTGTCGGTGATCAAACCGATGGTCGCGAACATCGCCCGGTGGCTGCGCATCGGCGGTGCGGTCGGCATCGAGCACGACGACACCAACGGGCCCCTGGTCGCGGAGCTGTTCGCGCAGCGCCGCGTGTTCGGTGAGGTGACCGAGCACCCGGATCTGGCGGGGCGGCCGCGGTTCGTCGTCGCCCGCCGGGTCCCGACCGACGTGGAGGCGCGACGTGCCCGAGCGCAGGGGGAGTCCGGTGTGTGATGCCGGACTCGTTCGCCGCAGTGGAAGGATGAACCCGTGAGCACCGTCTACGACTGCAACAGCCCCGATTCCCGGGCCGCCGGCCTGACGGCCGCCAAGGGCGCGCTGAAGGCCGGCAGGCTCGTCGTCGTCCCCACCGACACGGTGTACGGGCTCGCGGCGGATGCCTTCGACAGCGATGCGGTGACCGGCCTGCTGCGTGCCAAGGGCCGGGGCCGGGACATGCCGGTGCCGGTGCTCGTCGGGTCGTGGAACACGATCGACGGCCTGGTGAACACCGTCCGCCCGCAGGCGCGGGAACTGATCCGCGCGTTCTGGCCCGGCGGTCTGAGTCTTGTTGTGCACCAAGCTCCCTCGCTCGCGTGGGACCTGGGGGATACGCGCGGCACCGTGATGCTGCGCATGCCATTGCACCCCGTGGTGCTCGAGCTGCTGCGCGAGGTGGGCCCCCTGGCGGTGTCGAGCGCGAACGTCTCCGGCCGGCCGCCGGCCACCACGGTGGACGAGGCGCGCGCCCAGCTCGGCGGATCGGCCAGCGTGTACCTCGACGGCGGCCCGGCCGAACACGCCGTCGCCTCCACCATCGTCGACCTGACCGCCGATCGTCCGCGCGTGCTGCGCGAGGGGGCCGTGGCGGTCGAGGACATCGCGGAGGTGCTGGGCGAGGATCCGGCGCAGCTGCGTACCGGCGGGGAGTGACGGCGGGGACCGGACGAAGTGACTGTCGCCGACACGGCATCCCTGGTGCTGGCCCAATCGGGCCGCGGCGCCGGCGTGCCCATCCGCGAGCTGCTGCTCGTGCTCCTCACCGCCGCGGTCGTCACCTTCCTCTCGACGGGGGCCGTGCGGATCGCCGCGATCCGGTTCGGCGCCGTCGCGGTGCCCCGGGACCGGGACGTGCATGTGCAGCCGACACCGCGGCTGGGCGGCGTCGGAATGTACTTCGGCTTGGTGGCGGGCCTGCTGTTCGCCCAGCAACTGCCCGCCCTGACCCGAGGTTTCGAGTACACCCCCGACATGGGAGCGGCGCTGGTCTCGGGCACCATCATCGTGATCGTCGGGATCATCGACGACCGTTGGGGACTCGACGCGCTGACCAAGTTCGTCGGGCAGGTCACGGCGGCGGGCGTGCTCGTCGTCATGGGCGTGAGCTGGATCGTCATCTACGAGCCCTTCGGTGGCAGCACCCTCATCCTCGACCAGCTGCAGGCGGGACTGTTCACCGTCCTGGTTGCGGTGGTGATGATCAACGCGATGAACTTCGTCGACGGTCTCGACGGTCTCGCGGCCGGTCTCGGGCTGATCGCGGCCGTCGCGATCTGTGTGTTCTCCGTCGGGCTGCTGCACGATCAGGGCGGGGATGTGGGGGCGTATCCGCCCGCCCTGATCGCCGCGGCCCTCGCGGGAGCCTGCCTCGGCTTCCTGCCGCACAACTTCCAGCCGGCCCGGATCTTCATGGGCGACTCCGGATCGATGCTGATCGGCCTGATGCTGGCGGCGATCTCGACGAGCGCGTCGGGACGCATCCCCTTGGCGGCCTACGGCACCCGCGACCTGCTCGGCCTGCTCTCCCCGCTGATCCTCGTGGGGGCGGTCATGTTCATCCCCATCCTCGACCTGCTGCTGGCGGTCGTCCGGCGCACCCGGGCCGGGGTCAGCCCGTTCAGCCCGGACAAGATGCACCTGCACCATCGACTGCTGCAGATCGGGCACTCGCACCGCCGGGTGGTGCTGTTGATCTACCTGTGGGTCGGGGTGCTTGCGTTCGGGGCCGTCGGTTCCTCGCTGCTCGACCGGCGGGCCGTCGTACTGCTCATGGCGGGTGGACTGGTGTTCGCGCTGGTCGTCACGGCGGTGCCGTCGCTGCGTCACGACGACGCCGGCCGTCCCCGGCGACGCCGGCGCCGGGGACGGGTCCGTTAGGCTTGACTCCCGTGACCTCCCCGGATCAGCCCTTGCCCGCCCTGCCCGATTCCTCCGCGCCGATGCGCGCCGCCGTCCGGTACGGCGTGCTCGGGCTCATCGTGCTGACGGTCGTCGCCACCGTGATCGGTGGCCTCGTCGCCGGTCTGCCGGGCGTGTGGGGTGCGCTGATCGGCGCTGCCGTGGGCGGCGGCTTCATCCTCTTCACCGCGCTCGGCGTGCTGCTCACCGCCCGTCTTCCGGCGACGACGGCGGGTGCGGTGCTGCTGGGCACCTGGCTGCTCAAGCTGATCCTCGCGATCGTGGTGATGATGCTGCTCAGGCCGCTCGACTTCTACGACAAGGGCGTGCTCGTGCTCACGATCGTCTTCGCGCTGCTCGTCGTCCTGGGCGCCGAGACCTACGGCGTGCTGTCGCAGCGCGCGCTCTACGTGGAGCCTGCCGGTAGCGCTGAGCAGGGGAACAACGACGAACGGTAGTACCGTCGTTGTCAATGACCTCGCGGTACGGGCACCCGCCTACACAACGTCGTAGAAGTGTTGATAAGGTCGTCCCAAGCGAGTGCGACTGCCTGCGATTCCCGAGGAGTCGAGTGCGGTTGTGTCCTCGCAGGCGGTCGTGTTCGAATGGCCGCCGAGTCGACGAGAGTCGCCGACACCGACAGACGCTGGCCCCGATCGGGAGCCGACAGCAGCTGGCGAATACGCGAGCCGACCTGGTCGACTTGTTGGATCGTCAATGTCCGATCGAACCGCAGACGGCAATGCCTGCGGCCGACTACGGGAGAGAGCGCTGAGCGTCACCACCTTGGCTGCCGGAGAATTCCACGCGCCGTCACTAGCCGATTTCTTCCCCCCAGCAGTTCTGTTCGAAGGCACCCCCTTCGAAATGGACCGCCTGATGCTCATCCGCGTCGTCGTGGCCGTGCTCGTGGCGCTGTTCTTCGCGCTCGCGATGCGCAGCCCGAAGATCGTGCCCCGCGGTGTGCAGAACGTCGCCGAGATCATGATCGACTTCGTGCGGATCAACATCGCCGAGGACATCCTCGGCAAGCAGCAGGGCCGCCGATTCCTTCCGGTTCTCGTGACCATCTTCTTCCTCGTGGTCGGTCTCAACCTGACGTCGGTCATCCCGTTCCTGAACATCTCGTCGAACGCGCGTATCGGCATGCCGATCGTCCTGGCCGCGCTCGCCTACGTCGTCTTCAACTACGTGGGCATCAAGAAGTACGGGTTCTTCCGCTACGTCAAGAGCAGCATCGTCGTGCCGAACCTGCCGCCCGCGCTGCACGTGCTGGTCATCCCGATCGAGTTCATCTCGACGTTCCTGCTGCGCCCGTTCACGCTCACCATCCGTCTCATGGCGAACATGCTGGCCGGCCACATCATGCTGGTGCTGTTCTTCAGCGCAACCCAGTTCTTCTTCTTCAGCGCCGACGGCGCGATGAAGATCTTCGGTATCGGCTCGCTGATCGGTGGCATCGCGTTCACCTTCTTCGAGCTGCTGGTGATCGTCCTGCAGGCGTACATCTTCGCGCTGTTGACTGCGGTGTACATCGACCTCGCGCTGCACGCCGAAGAGCACTAGCACGCCGACCGGCACTACCCACACAACACACAGACTGACTCGGTTGCCGATCCCCGGGGCCGAGCCACAAGAAAGGGAATGGAACACCAATGAGCGTTGCGCTTCAGGCAGTTGACGTCCTCGCCCAGACGGAGAGCACCATCAGCGGTCTCGGTGCGGTCGGCTACGGCCTCGCGGCCATCGGCCCCGGCATCGGCATCGGCATCGTCGTCGGCAAGGCGATCGAGGGCATGGCCCGCCAGCCCGAGATGGCCGGCCAGCTGCGCACCACCATGTTCCTCGGTATCGCGTTCACCGAGGCCCTGGCGCTGATCGGTATCGTCGCCGGCTTCATCTTCTGATCTGACGACCATGGCTGACAGCATCCTGTTGCTCGCGGCGGAGGCAGAGGACCAGAATCCTCTGCTTCCCGCGACGTACGACATCGTCTGGTCGCTGGTCGCCCTGATCATCGTCGGGCTCGTCTTCTGGAAGTACGTGCTTCCGCTGTTCCAGAAGGTGCTCGACGAGCGTTCGGAGCTGATCGAAGGCGGCATCAAGAAGGCCGAGGAAGCTCAGGCCGAGGCAAAGGCCGCGCTCGAGCAGTACCGCGCGCAGCTCGCCGAGGCCCGCACCGAGGCGGCGCAGATCCGTGAGGAGGCCCGCGCCCAGGGCCAGCAGATCATCGCGGACATGAAGGCTCAGGCCCAGGAGGAGAGCGACCGCATCGTCGCCGCCGGTCACAACCAGCTGCAGGCCCAGCGCCAGCAGATCGTGACCGAGCTGCGCGGTGATCTCGGCCGCACCGCCGTGGATCTGGCCGAGAAGGTCATCGGGGAGTCCCTCTCCGACGACGTCAAGCGTGCCGGCTCGATCGACCGCTTCCTCAGCGAGCTCGACTCCCTCAGCGCTGACTCTGCATCCCGAAAGTGAGCACCATGTACGCAGCAAGCCGTGAGGCACTCGCTCAGACGCGTTCCGCGCTGCAGGGCGCGTTGGCGTCGAGCACCGCATCCGCTGCCGCGGGTGCCGCAACTGCAGCTGCGGCGCAGGCCGGCTCCGAGCTGTTCTCGGTGGTCGAGGTGCTCGACGATCAGCGCACCCTGCGGAGTGCGCTGGCCGACGCCTCGGCCCCGGCAGCCGGCCGGCAGGCGCTGGCCGAGCGGGTCTTCGGGAGCAAGGTCTCGCCCGTCACCCTCGCGACCCTGAAGGCGGCGGCAGGGCAGGACTGGTCGACCCAGTCCGACCTGACCAACTCCCTCGTTCAGCTGGGTCGCGAAGCCCTCCTGACGGCAGCGGCCGACCAGAACCAGCTCGACACCGTCGAGGACGAGCTGTTCCGGCTCGGTCGCATCGTGGCCGGCAACGCCGAGCTCGAGCAGGCCCTCTCCGATCGCACCAAGCCGCTGGCGGCCAAGCGCGAGTTCCTCTCGCGGTTGCTCTACGGCAAGTCCACCGCGATCACCGAGGCCCTGGCCGTGCAGGCCGTCGGACGGCTGAAGAGCAAGGCCCCGGCCGATGCGTTCGACGAACTGTCGAACCTCGCCGCCACCCAGCGGGACCGCGCCGTCGCCCATGTGCGCAGTGCGGCACCCCTCAGCGCGGCGCAGACCGAACGGCTCACCGGTATCCTGACCAGAACGTACGGCAAGCCGGTCACGGTGCACGTCGAGGTGGTTCCCGAGCTTCTCAGTGGATTGGTCGTCCGGGTGGGCGACGAGGTCATCGACGGCACCGCCGCGGGTCGACTCGCCGCAGTGCGCAAGAGCCTCACGTAGTCCACTACCGAACACACACACATTGCGATCTTTTCGAAGACCAGATACCGAGAGCAGGAAGAACATGGCGGAGCTGACGATCTCCTCCGACGAGATCCGTAGCGCGATCGACAACTACACCGCGAGCTACTCCCCGGAGGCCTCCCGCGAGGAGGTCGGCGTGGTCGCCGACACCAGTGACGGCATCGCGCACATCAGCGGTCTGCCGTCGGCGATGGCCAACGAGCTGCTGGAGTTCCCCGGCGGTGTGCTGGGCGTGGCCCTGAACCTCGACGCCACCGAGATCGGTGCTGTCATCCTCGGCGACTACCAGGACCTCGAAGAGGGCCAGGAAGTCAAGCGGACCGGCGACGTTCTGTCGGTGCCGGTCGGCGACGGCTACCTCGGCCGCGTCGTGAACCCCCTGGGTCAGCCGATCGACGGCCTCGGCGACATCGAGGCGACCGAGAACCGGGCCCTGGAGCTGCAGGCCGCGACCGTGCTGCAGCGCCAGCCGGTCGAGGAGCCGCTGCAGACCGGCATCAAGGCCATCGACGCGATGACCCCGATCGGCCGCGGCCAGCGCCAGCTGGTCATCGGTGACCGCAAGACGGGCAAGACCGCCGTCTGCGTCGACGCGATCCTGAACCAGAAGGCCAACTGGGCCACCGGCGACCCGAAGCAGCAGGTCCGCTGCATCTACGTCGCGATCGGCCAGAAGGGCTCCACCATCGCGGGCGTCAAGGCTGCCCTCGAGGAGCACGGCGCGATGGAGTACACCACCATCGTCGCGGCCCCCGCGTCCGACTCCGCCGGCTTCAAGTGGCTCGCCCCCTACACCGGTTCGGCCATCGGCCAGCACTGGATGTACCAGGGCAAGCACGTGCTCATCGTGTTCGACGACCTCACCAAGCAGGCCGAGGCGTACCGCGCCATCTCCCTGCTGCTGCGCCGCCCGCCGGGACGTGAGGCCTACCCGGGCGACGTGTTCTACCTGCACTCGCGTCTGCTGGAGCGCTCGGCCAAGCTGTCCGACGAGCTCGGCGGCGGTTCTCTGACCGCCCTGCCGATCATCGAGACCAAGGCCAACGACGTCTCGGCCTACATTCCGACCAACGTCATCTCCATCACCGACGGCCAGGTCTTCCTCGAGTCCGACCTGTTCAACAAGGGCATCCGTCCCGCCATCAACGTCGGTATCTCGGTTTCCCGAGTCGGTGGCGCCGCGCAGACCAAGGGCATGAAGAAGGTCTCCGGCTCGCTGCGTCTCGAGCTTGCGCAGTTCCGCGAGCTCGAAGCGTTCGCCGCCTTCGCCTCCGACCTCGACGCGGCGTCGAAGGCGCAGCTCGAGCGCGGCCAGCGTCTGGTCGAGCTCCTCAAGCAGGACCAGTACGCCCCGGTCGCCGTCGAGGACCAGATCGTGTCGATCTACCTCGCCGGTCAGGGTGTCTACGACTCGGTGCCCGTCGGTGACGTGCGCCGCTTCGAGACCGAGCTGCTCGAGGACCTGCGCCACAGCGCGTCGGGTGTCTACGAGCAGATCGCCGGCGGCAAGGCGCTGACCGACGAGTCCGCCTCCGCGCTGCTCGCCGCGACCAACAAGTTCAAGGAGGGCTTCATCGCCTCCGACGGAACCCGCGTCGTGAACGAGGCCGAGGCCGAGGCCCTGGGCGCCGACGAGGTCGAGCAGGAGCAGGTTTCCGTCAAGCGCACCACTGTTCGCAAGTGAGCGTGGAGACCATGACCCAGCGTCCTGTGAAGGGAGTGTGATCGACGAATGGCAAGCCTGCGCGAGCTCCGCTCGCGGATCAAGTCGGTCAACTCGACCAAGAAGATCACCAAGGCGCAGGAGCTGATCGCGACGTCGCGGATCACGAAGGCTCAGGCCCGAGTGGCAGCGTCCAAGCCGTACGCCGAGGAGATCACCAAGGTGCTCTCCGAGCTGGCGAGTGCGTCCGCGTCGCTGGATCACCCCCTGCTCAACGAGCGGCCCAACCCGAGGCGTGCTGCGGTCCTGGTCGTCACCAGCGACCGCGGTATGGCCGGTGGCTACAACGCCAACGTCCTCAAGGAGGCCGAGGAGCTGCGTCAGCTGCTGGTCAGCGAGGGCAAGGAGCCGGTGCTCTACGTGCTCGGTGCCAAGGGCCTGAGCTACTACACCTTCCGCGGCCGGCCGGTCGCGGGGGCGTGGACCGGGTTCTCCCAGGAGCCGCGCTACACCGATGCGGCCAAGGCGAGCCGTCACCTGGTGGAGCTGTTCATGGCGGGCTCCGGCAACGAGGTTCCCGCGCCGAACGGTGAGGGCACGATCGAGGGCGTCGACGAACTGCACATCGTCTACACCCGCTTCGTCTCGATGCTGACCCAGAGCCCCGAGGTGCGCCGCATGGCGCCGCTCGAGGTGACCGTCACCGAGGACGAGATCGACCTCGGTGAGGACATGCTCACCGACGGCCGGCACGTCGGCAGCAACGGCGGTCCGCGGCCCGGCTACAACTTCGAGCCGGAGGCCTCGACGCTGCTCGCGGCCCTGCTGCCGAAGTACATCAGCACCCGCATCTTCGCGTCGCTGCTCGATGCCGCGGCGTCGGAGTCGGCCGCACGGCGTACCGCCATGAAGGCGGCCACCGACAACGCCACGGAACTGGTGAACACCCTCAGCCGTCAGGCCAACCAGGCCCGCCAGGCCCAGATCACCCAGGAAATCAGCGAGATCGTCGGCGGTGCCAACGCGCTCGCCTCGAGTGCAGGAAGTGACTAAGCACATGACCGCAGCAGCAACCGATAACTACGGGGCGGGGGCGGCCTCGGCCACTGCCGGCCGCGTCGTTCGGGTCATCGGGCCCGTCGTGGACGTCGAGTTCCCGCGTGGTGCCGTTCCCGATCTGTTCAACGCCCTGCACGCAGAGGTCACTCTGCCGTCCGTGGCGAAGACCCTGACCTTCGAGGTCGCGCAGCACCTGGGTGACAACCTGGTGCGCACGATCTCCATGCAGCCCACCGACGGCCTGGTGCGCGGCACCACGGTCGTCGACACGGGCCGCCCGATCTCGGTGCCGGTCGGCGACGTCGTCAAGGGCCACGTGTTCAACGCCCTCGGTGACTGCCTGGACGCCCCGGGCACCGGACGCGACGGCGAGCAGTGGGGCATCCACCGCAAGCCGCCGGCCTTCGACCAGCTCGAGGGCAAGACCGAGATCCTCGAGACCGGCATCAAGGTCATCGACCTGCTGACCCCGTACGTCAAGGGCGGCAAGATCGGTCTGTTCGGTGGTGCCGGCGTCGGCAAGACCGTTCTGATCCAGGAGATGATCACCCGTATCGCGCGTGAGTTCTCCGGCACGTCGGTGTTCGCCGGCGTCGGCGAGCGCACCCGTGAGGGCACCGACCTCCACCTCGAGATGGAGGAGATGGGCGTCCTCCAGGACACCGCCCTCGTCTTCGGCCAGATGGACGAGCCGCCGGGAACGCGTATGCGCGTCGCCCTGTCCGCGCTGACCATGGCGGAGTACTTCCGCGATGTCCAGGGCCAGGACGTGCTGCTGTTCATCGACAACATCTTCCGCTTCACCCAGGCCGGCTCCGAGGTCTCGACGCTGCTCGGCCGCATGCCGTCGGCCGTGGGTTACCAGCCGACCCTCGCGGACGAGATGGGTGAGCTCCAGGAGCGCATCACCTCGACCCGTGGTCGTTCGATCACCTCGCTGCAGGCGATCTACGTGCCCGCCGACGACTACACCGACCCGGCGCCGGCCACGACGTTCGCGCACCTCGATGCGACCACCGAGCTCTCGCGTCCGATCTCGCAGATGGGTATCTACCCCGCTGTGGACCCGCTGACGTCGACCTCGCGCATCCTCGAGCCCGGCATCGTCGGTGCCGAGCACTTCCGGGTCGCCAACGAGGTCAAGCGGATCCTGCAGAAGTACAAGGAGCTGCAGGACATCATCGCCATCCTCGGCATGGACGAGCTCTCCGAGGAGGACAAGGTCCTCGTCGGCCGCGCCCGTCGTATCCAGAAGTTCCTCGGCCAGAACTTCATCGTCGCCGAGAAGTTCACCGGCGAGCCCGGCTCCGTGGTGCCGCTGCGTGACACCATCGAGGCGTTCGACCGCGTCACCAAGGGTGAGTTCGACCACCTGCCCGAGCAGGCGTTCAACAGCTGCGGTGGACTCGACGACGTCGAGGCCGCTGCCAAGAAGATCGCCGGGAAGTAGTCCGCGATGGCTGAAATGACCGTGGACCTCGTTGCCGTCGAGGAGCGCCTCTGGTCGGGCACCGCTCGGCTGGTCAGCGCCCAGACGACCGAGGGCGAGATCGGTGTCATGCCGGGCCACGAGCCGGTCCTCGGCCAGCTCGTGGAAGGCGGTGTCGTCTCCATCACCACCGCCGACGGCGATCGGGTCGTCGCGGCCGTGCACGGCGGTTTCCTCTCGGTGACCGCCACGACGGTGACGATCCTCGCGGAGGCTGCGGAGCTGACGGAGAACATCGACGTCGAGTCCGCGCGCGCCGTGCTGAGCGACAGCCAGGACGAGGCCGAGATCGCGGCAGCCCGGGGCCGACTCCGGGCCGTCGAGCGGGCCTGACGGATACGACAAGCCGCGACGGAGCCGACGAGCAGTGTCAGTTGGAATGATTGTTCTCATCGTTCTGGTGATACTGCTCGCGGTTGCCGTCGCGGCTTTTCTGTATCGCCTCCTCACCCTGCGGGGCGGGGGTACCGCAGCGATACTGCGCCGGCTGCCCAACGGCGCCGGCGCCGGGTGGCGGCACGGCGTCATCCGTTACGGCGAGCGCACGCTCGTCTTCTACAAGCTCTCGAGCCTGCGTCCGGGTCCGGACTCGCGGCTGGCCCGGCAGGGCGTCGAGGTACGCAATCGTCGAGCGCCCGAGGGCAGCGAGTACGACATCATGACCGAGGACATCGTGATCCTCGAAGTCCAGGATGGCGCAAGCAGTTTCGAGATTGCACTCGACAGCGGCGCGCTGACCGCCTTCCTGTCCTGGATCGAATCCCGTCCGTCGGACCGGTCCGTGCGCGGTCGGCCGAACTGACGCCCGGCCGACCGTTCTTCACGCGCCCGCGCCCGGCTTCCAGAGCACATCCCCGCCCGGGTTCGCGACCCGGCCGAGGATGAAGAGCAGATCCGACAGCCGGTTGAGGTACTTCGCCGGCAGCACATTCGTATCGTCCGGGTGAGCGGCCACCGCCGCCCACGCCGAGCGCTCCGCCCGCCGTGCCACCGTCCGCGCCGTGTGCAGCTGGGCCGCCAGGACGGTACCGCCGGGAAGAATGAAGGAATCGAGCGGCGCCAGACCCTCGTTGAACTCGTCGCACCAGCGTTCAAGCCGATCGATGTACGCCTGGGTGATCCGCAGCGGCGGGTACTTCGGCTCCGGTACCACCGGCGTCGACAGGTCCGCTCCGGCGTCGAACAGGTCGTTCTGGATCTGGCGCAGGACAGGCGCCATCCGCTCCGGTACCTCGGCCGACGCGAGCGCCACCCCGAGTGCCGCGTTCGTCTCGTCGCAGTCCGCGTACGCGACCAGTCTCGGGTCGTTCTTCGACACCCGGGAGAAGTCGCTGAGGCCCGTCGTACCGTCGTCGCCGGTGCGGGTGTAGATCCGTGTGAGATGGACAGCCATGCAGGTCACGGTACCGCTCCCGTATTCCCGCAGTGTGGTCGATAGGCTGTGGCGTTGTGAGTGATCGCTTTCTTGTCTCCGGTGGTAACCGGCTTGTCGGTGAGGTTGTCGTCGGGGGCGCCAAGAACAGCGTGCTCAAGCTGATGGCGGCCGCTCTGTTGGCGGAGGGGACGAGCGTCATCACCAACTGCCCCGACATTCTCGACGTCCCGCTGATGGCCGAGGTCCTGCGCGGGCTCGGATGCGACGTCGAGCTCGAGGGCGACGAGGCGCGCATCACGACTCCCGCGCAGCCGAAGTATCAGGCCGATTTCGCCGCCGTCCGGCAGTTCCGGGCGTCGGTGTGTGTCCTCGGGCCGTTGGTGGCCCGGTGCCGGAAAGCCGTCGTCGCGCTGCCGGGCGGTGACGCCATCGGTTCACGCCCCCTCGACATGCACCAGACGGGGCTCCGACTGCTGGGGGCGCACAGCACCATCGAGCACGGCTGCGTGGTGGCCGAGGCCGACGCCCTGCACGGCAACGCGATCCGGCTGGCCTTTCCGTCGGTCGGGGCCACCGAGAACATCCTGATGGCCGCCGTCCTGGCGAACGGCGAGACCACGATCGACAACGCGGCCCGCGAGCCGGAGATCGTGGACCTGTGCAACATGCTCGTTCAGATGGGGGCCCGCATCTCCGGTGCCGGCACCTCGACACTGACGATCACGGGCGTTCCACGTCTCGAACCCACCACCCACCGTGTCATCGGAGATCGCATCGTCGCGGCGACATGGGGGATCGCGGCGGCGATGACGCGTGGCGACGTGCGCGTGCGGGGCGTCAACCCGAAGCACCTGAGCCTCGTGCTCGACAAGCTCCGTGCCGCCGGTGCGGAGGTGACCCCCGAAGTCGACGGCTTCCGGGTCGTCCAGCACGACCGTCCCCGAGCGATCAACTTCGCGACCCTGCCGTATCCGGGATTCCCCACCGACCTCCAGCCCATGGCGATCGGTCTCGCGGCAGTCGCCGACGGAACGTCGATGATCACGGAGAATGTCTTCGAGGCGCGGTTCCGGTTCGTCGAGGAGATGATCCGCCTCGGGGCCGACGCTCGCA
Source organism: Rhodococcus sp. P14 (assembly GCF_000256505.1). NCBI lineage: Bacteria > Bacillati > Actinomycetota > Actinomycetes > Mycobacteriales > Nocardiaceae > Rhodococcus > Rhodococcus sp. P14. The sequence goes on from NZ_AJFC01000306.1 coordinate 60,566, forward strand.
CCGACGGACATCACGCCGTGGTCCGCGGAGTCGAGGAGCTGTCGAGCGCGCCCGTGTGGTCGTCGGACATCCGGGCCGGCGCCGGATTGGTCCTGGCCGGGCTGTGCGCCGACGGCGTGACCGAGGTGCACGACGTGTACCACATCGATCGCGGCTACCCGAGGTTCGTGGAGATCATCGAGGAACTCGGGGGCGTCATCGAACGGGTGAACTCCGAATCCTGATCTCGTTGCCTCGAAAGTAGTTGTGCGCCAAGGTGTTTCATACATCACGTTGAGCGAGATCCGCCTCCGGAGTCGAGTGTGCCGCGCATCACTGGGAACGGGCAACGCGGCGAAGGTGCCGGAGACGGTCTGCTACCAGGGGAAACGGCACCGCCTACGAGCTTGACCAGAGGATTTGGCGTCCAGTTATTCGTCCCGTAACTTATTGCAGGTCAGAGCGACACGGACACCGACCCGGCCCGCAGGGGCTCGGGACAACGAGGTTGGACGCAGGCGCCTGATTGTTCGGTTCGGAATCTTCTGGTAGGGTTCTGGGCCGTTGCCGATCCCACCGAGTGCGTCGGGTTTGTTCCCGGCGGGTGGTGTGGGTAGGCTGGAACGGTTG
>NZ_AJFC01000307.1:0-12399 GCF_000256505.1 Rhodococcus sp. P14
CGACCGACTGCTGCACCACGCCCATGTGGTGATCACCGAGGGCACCTCGTTGCGACTGCAGGACGCCACCACCGGACGAGGGGTGATGCCGTTGACCTGACCCCCTATGCGGGAGATCAGCTGACCGCCGACAGGGAGATCAGCTGTCCGCGCACAGGGACACGACCTGTCCGCCTACGGGGATGTCCCACTGTCCCTTGACATACACCATCCGGCAGATGAAAACCAATTAGAAGTTGTAGGCGGGACAGTCGTCCAGGATTCTTGTAAACATGTCGACGAGGCCACTCAAATCAGAATTGGCTCTGGCCGCATGACAAGCCTGGTATAGCTCCTCGGAGGCCGTGAGACTCCAATCCAACCCGAGAGATTGTTCAGCAAGCAGCTGATCGAAGAACTCGCGGGTAGTTCTGCCATTTCCCTCACGGAACGGATGAGCATAGTTCACATAGTCGTATAGATAAGCGATTCTTTTCGGGAGTTTATCTCTAGGAACTGTGCGCAGCTGTTTCGAGTCTGCAATCTCCATGGCGACATGATGCATCGCCTGTTGGATATTTGCGGGTGGGCAGAAAGACTCTCCCCACTTCTCGGTGCCGACGGTCCGGAGGGATCCAGCCCACTCGTACACATCCTGAAAGAGATGTCGGTGGATGGCCGACAGATGGGACAGGTCGTAAGACCGAGGAGCCACCAGCCCGGGCTTTTCACGCAGTTCGAGCAGCCGGACCTCGCTGAGGTCGGTCTCGGCATCGTGCAGTTGCTGGACTGTGGAAGCCCCGACCCGGTTTCTCAGAACCTGGGTGCCCGGAATGAAATAACCGTCCCAGTCGCGCTCGTGGTCGCCAGTGTTCCAAGGGGCTGTGGGCGTCACCGGTCGAATGCCGCCTGTACCCTCACGCCAAGTTGTAGCGCTGACGCACTCGCTCAGCGAGTGCGTTTACATCGATCTCTCCACGTGCGTAGGCAAGTTGGTCGGCACGGGTCGCGTCGGTGCTGCGAGCTCCCTCGAGCTCGGTATTGCGCCGAATCGCGCGTAGCCGCCGTACGCGCTGTGCCACCGCCTCTGCGTTCGTCATCGACCCACCCTCTACGCATGTACCTGGACTGTCAATTCTACATACAATCCGGCAGGTTGAGACGGAGTGTGTGATTCACGAGGTTGCGATTGCTTATGCCCAAGGGGTGATGAACGACCTGTGTGGCCCTCCGGCTTGTTCAGTTTGAGCGCACGTCGGAGCGTTAGATCCGTGGGGTCGCGGAGCGTTTTGGGTTGACATAAGAGCCGGTTATCGGATGTCGCGCGTGGGTTACAGGTGGCGACGGCTGGGCTGATTCATTCCTACGCATGCTCGCCGCGGTGACGACGATGTGGACCGCGTTCCCGACGTTCGTCGACTTCGGTAGCCGGGCCACGGTGGTGTTGCCGCGTTATTCTGAGCTTGTCCGCAGAGGTGGCACATGGTATCGAGGGAACAGCGGAGACGCCTGGCTGCTGTAGTGAAGTGGTCGCGTCGTCGTGCCGGGGCAGGTCGTTGCGATGGCGGGCGGTGATCCGCAGGCGACCCAGCGCGAGGACGCGACGTCCCTCGCTGCGGAACTCGCGGCCGTGGGGTTCGAGGACGCCGAGCAGATCGGCCGTGGCGGCTTCGGCCTGGTTTATCGCTGCCGGCAGCGGACCCTGGACCGGACGGTCGCCGTCAAGGTCCTGACCGTGTCGTTGGACGAGGAGAACCTGGCTAGGTTTCTGCGGGAGCAGCGGGCCATGGGCCGGTTGACGGGCCATCCCCATATCGTCCCTGTGCTGCAGGTCGGAACAACCGACAGCGGCCGGCCCTACCTGGTGATGCCGTACTACCCCCAGGATTCGCTCGACGTGCGGATCCGCCGTCAGGGCCCGCTGTCGGTGGACGAGACCCTACGGGTGGGGGTCCGCCTTGCCGGCGCCTTGGACACGGCCCATCGGCTGGGAGTGCTGCACCGGGATGTCAAACCCGCGAATGTGCTTCTCACCGAGTACGGCGAGCCGGTGCTGACCGACTTCGGGATCGCCCACATCGAAGGGGGCTTCGAAACCGAGACCGGGGCGATCACCGGGTCGCCGGCCTTCACCGCGCCGGAGGTGCTCAGCGGCGAGCGGCCGAGTGTGGCCTCGGACATCTACGGACTCGGGGCGACGTTGTTCGCGGCGCTGACCGGGCACGCGGCGTTCGAACGCCGACAGGGGGAGCAGGTCATCGCCCAATTCCTGCGGATCACCACCCAGCCGGTCCCGGACCTACGCGAAGACGGATTTCCCGACGAGGTCAGTCGCGTGGTCGAACACGCGATGGACGCCGATCCGCGCCGCCGCCCGAGCACCGCCGCGGACTTCGGGCACGAGTTGCAGCAAGTCCAGCTCAGTCGTGGGCAGCGCGTCGACGAGATGGCGCTGGTCGAGGACAGCGGCCGGCTTCCGCCCGGATCGCCCGGTGCGGTGAGTCCTGTCCGCCGGGTGGGGAACCTGCCTGCGGATTCGACCACCTTCGTGGGCCGTCGGCGAGAGGTGTCCGCCGCGAAGAAGAAGCTGACGACCTCCCGCGCGGTGACCCTGACCGGGATCGGCGGGGTGGGCAAGACGCGGCTGGCGCTGCGGGTCGCGGCCGAGCTGCAGCCGCGATACCGCGACGGGGCGTGGCTGGTCGAGCTGGGAGAGCTCCACGATCCGGCGCTGCTCGTCGAGGTCGTGGCCGAGGTACTCGACGTGCGCAATTCCCCCGGCCGGTCGCTCGAGGATGCGGTGGTCGAGTTCGGGGCTTCGCGGCAGCTGCTGCTGGTGCTCGACGATTGTGAGCAGATCGTCGACGCGGTGGCGCGGTTGGCGGACCGGGTGCTGCGGCACTGCCCGCAGCTGCGCGTTCTGGCCACCAGCCGCGAACCCCTCGGTATTCGCGGCGAGGTGAGCATGCCGGTACCGCCGCTGTCGGTGCCGAGCCCGGATGAGCCCGGATCGCTCCGGGCGGCGCGACGCTTCGATGCGGTGAAGCTGTTCGTCGAGCGGGCGGCAGCGGTCGCGCCGGATTTCGCGTTGACCGAGCAGAACCGTGCCGCGGTGGTGGAGATCTGTGCCCGACTCGACGGACTGCCCTTGCCGATCGAGCTGGCCGCGGCCCGGATGCGGGTGCTCTCACCCGAGCAACTCCGGCAACGCCTGGCCGAGCGGTTCACCGTCTTGACCACGGCGGAACGGCACGTGCCTCCACGACAGCGGACGCTGCGTTTGTCGATCGACTGGAGCTACGAGCTGTGCACACCCGGCGAGCAGCGGCTGTGGCAACAGCTCTCGCTCTTCGCCGGCGGCTTCGGTCTCGAGGCGGTCGAGTACCTCGAGGGCGGCACCGGGACCCCCACCGGCGTTCTCGACCGGGTCACCGCGCTGGTCGACAAGTCGATCGTGATGCGGGAACAGCACCAGGGTCAGGTGCGCTTCCGGCTGCTCGAGACGATCCGGCAGTACGGTCGGGAGAAGGCGCAGCACGGTGAGGAGTATGGGCAGTGGCGGCGCCGGCTCCGGGAGTGGTTCGAGCAGATGGTCCTGCGGGCCGAGAACGAGTGGATCAGTCCCCGGCAGTTGGAATGGATCACCTGGGTGAACTTCGAACTTCCGAATCTGCGGGAGGCCCTTGAGTTCGCCGCGACCGAACCCATCGATACCGGGGTGGATCCCGCACTGCGGATGGCCACCGCACTGTTCCCGTACTGGGTGGCCCGCGGGCTGCTCCACGAGGGTCGCCACTGGCTCGGACGTATGCTTACGCGCCCTCACGTGTCCAGCAAGGACAGGGTCGAGGCGCTGTATGCCCAGAGCGTTCTCGCCGAGTTGCAGGGTGATCTGGTCACCGGGGCTGCGCTGGTGGAGGAGAGTAGAGCTCTGGCTCAGAGCACGAAAGAACCGCTTCTGGATGCTCGCGTCGATCACGCTGCCGGTCTTCTCGCGTTGTACAGCGGGGACCTGGACCGAGCCTGTACACATCTGGAGCGGGCACTTGGAATCTTCGATGCCGAACATCACCTTTCGCAACACGTCTGGATTCTGGTGATGCTCGGTCTCGGGTATGAATTGCAAGGCGACACTGCTCGTGCGATCGAGAGTCACCGGACAGTGCTGGCCATCACCGAGGCGCACGGTGAGTTGGTGTATCGGTCCTACTCGCAGTGGGCCTTGGGTGTGGCGCTGTTCCAGGAGGGGGAGTATTGCGAGTCTCGGGCGATGCTCGAGCAGGCGCTCGGTGTCATCCGGAGTGTCGGCGAGCCTCTCGCTGCGGCGGTATGCCTCGAAGCGCTGGCGTGGGTCGCGGGCGTCGAGCACCGCGCCGAGCGTGCTGCCGTGCTGATGGGCGCAGCGGAGTCGTTGGGACGTGCGGCCGGAAGCTCGTCGGTTCTCTTCCAGGTGCTCGACCGCATTCATGCGGAATGTGAGAAGTCCACTCGGATTTTCCTCGGTGACATGGAATTCGAAGCTCGTCTGCGCCACGGGAGAGGGCTCGGGCTCGACGACGCCGTCGACTACGCCCTCGATGACTGATCCGTCACCAACGATGCTTTCCTCATCCATCCCTTTCGGGAGCTGGATTGCACGGGGTTCTGGGGTGGCCGGCGGGCCCCTCACCCCTGCGACTGCGGGACCTACCGCCCCACCTGTGAACGCATCCCCGGTCTGTCGAGGTGAATTGGTGGAAAACCGAACACCCCGCCGAGGAGAAGGCGGGGTGTTCGGCTCCGGTCGATCACTCGACCGAGACCACGATCACCGGCAGGGGAGAGGCGACCGTGGGGATGGTGGGTAGTCCGGCATTGGCTGGTCGGTGGGTCTTTTCGCCGGGGATCGATGATGGAAGGGGTACATCGACCGGTTCTGCGACGCGCTGTCGTATGGCGTGGCAGTGGCCGCCGTCGACGTGGACGGCGATGCCGGTGATGTAGCCCGCTCGGGGCGAGAGCAGGAAGGCGGCGGTGTCGCCGAACTCGTGTGCTTCTCCGACCCGGCCGAGCGGGATCCGCATCCGGTCGGCCATCGTGTGCAGGTATTCCTCGACGTCGCGGCCCGCCTCGAGTGCGGGGCGCTGGATTTGGCCGCTGCGGATGACGCCGACGAGGATCGCGTTGACCCGGACCCGTCGGGCCCGAGTTCGGTGGAGAGCGCATTGGTCATGCTCAGCCCCGCGGCGCGCAGAGGGGCACTCGGCATGGCTTTGCGCCCGGGGGTGCGGGCGCCGGTGCTCAGGACGTCGACCACGGCCCCGCGGCTGGTCCGCAGGTGTGGAAGGGCGAGGCGGATCGCACGGGTCGCGGCGAGGAACTTCAGTTCGTAGTCCGCGATCCATTCCTCGTCGGTGACGTCTTCGAACCGGCCGCCGGTATGCACGCCGACGGCGTTGAGCAGTCCGTCGAGGCGTCCCCATCGGTCGGTGGCGGCGTCGATGAGAGTGGTGAGGTCGTCGATGCGGGTGACGTCGGCGGGGACCGCGTGCACGTCGTGACCGAGGGCGGTGACGGCGTCGTCGAGCCGACGCTTGTCGCGGCCGCAGATGGTGACGTGGGCGCTTTCGGCGAGCAGCGAGCGCGCGGTCGCCAGACCGAGACCGTCGGAGCCCCCTGTGATCACGAACGCCTCACCGTGCACACCGAGATCCATCCGTCTGCCCTTTCTCCTCGAGTTTCGCGCCCTGAGACCCGGGGTCGACGTGAGCGGTCAAACCAACTCGGAGGCGCGTCGACTCCTCTGGGACAGCTTTACTGCGCACGCTTCGGCCAGATTGCGCTTTGCCGCCAGTCCCAAGCCGAGCGTCGGACGTGACTGCAGCAGGGTGTGCAGTCGTAGGTAGAAGGTGTACGGCGTGACGCCGAACTGGGGAAGGATGTATTCGTCGCCCCCATCGAAAGGGAGCCACTTGGTTGCGAAGTCGATGAACTCCTGGTCTTCGGTGGTCATCGATCTCTCCTTTCGTTCATGTTGTGCCTCGGGGGTAACGGACCGGAAGGGAAGTATTGATCCGTACGGGGATTCGGCCCAGTGTGAGAAGTTCGGGTGTCTTCGGGTATCTCATGGACTCGTCTCCAGTGTTGCAAACAATCATTTGTTTTTCAATACCGGGAATGCTCCCCGGGTCCACTCGGTCCAGTGGGGTCTTCGTCTATGCGTCAGGCGGTGGGGGCCGGAGGTAGGCCTGACGTGTGCCGAGCTCGGCAGAGGCCTGGACCGCTGCGATCATCCGGTGGCGGGTGAGGGCGTCCTCGAATCGGGGAGCGGTGTGCGTGCCGTGGGACAGGTCGAGACGAATGTGCTCGTATGCGCACCGCAGGGCATAGGCGAAGTCCCGGGTTCCGTTCCACTGCGGCCCGTAGCGGTCCGGGATGGGACGCTCGACGAGCTCGTGCGCCGTGCCGGTGCGTGTGCGGACGCGCAGATGCCCGTATTGCAGATGTCCGGTCGTGCTGTCGACCACGATGTCACCGTCCGTACCGTTGATCACCCACCGCAGGTTGATGCCGGTCGACTGGCCGCCGCGGTAGTGGGCGGTGGCCACGATGCCGCTCGTCAGGGTGCCGGTGACGGCGACCTGGTCTTCGGCGGTCGTCGGCACCTGCTCGTCGCTGCCGCGGATTCTCACCAGGGGTCGGCGTGGTGCCGTCGTGGCGTTGAGGGAGTGAATTCCCCCAGGCTGTGGCACACGGTGTCCAGGGCATGCCCGAACGGGATCGTCATCATCGTCGCCCCGTTGTCACGGTCGAGCAGGTAGGTCACTCGTGGATCGATCTCGGCACCCCGATGGCCGCCCGAGCCGATCGCGGTGGTCGAGAGCACGCGGCCGATGCCGCCGTTACGTACGAGATCGCGGAGGTGTCGCACAGCGGGCAGGGAGCGGCCCTGCAGACCCACGAATGCCGGCACCCCGGTGCGTTGCGCCAGTGCGGTCAACTGTTCGGCCTCGGCCGGATTCTGCGCAAGCGGCCATTCACAGAGCACCGCCTTTCCCGATCCCAGTGCCGCTTCGACGAGTTCCTTGTGCTGGGGTACGCGGACCGCGACGACGACCAGATCGAGATCGGGACGTTCCACCAACTCGGACACCGATCGACACGCATGGGCGATGCCGTACTTCGCGGCAGCCGCCTCGGAGGAACGTGGCGAGCTGGCAGCAAGCGCATGAACCTGCCACGCCGGGCTCGATGCCAGGGCCGGTAGGTGGGCGGTGGCGGCCCAGCCGCCGTGAGCACTCAATCCCACGATGCCGACGCGCAACGGGGGAGAAGGCGATGCGCGCACGGTGTCGATGGCAGAAGAAGTGCAGGACACGGTCCCTCCTCGGGCAGATGGGGGAAAGACCGCCGACGTTTCGAATTCTCGTCCGGAATCGTCCAGGTCGGCGCGGGACGACTCGGTTATAGCCAGCAATACCCGATGTGTGCAACGCAGTGAGCGGCTGCGGGCACCCGAGGGCGGTGACCGGACTCCCGCAAGGTGCTCGATGTGGTGCTTGACACATCCACCTGCACGTCCCTACCCTTAAAACAAATGATCGTTTTCAGCCCTGAGGACAACCCCCAAGAGGAGGGTGTAGGCGTGACGGAACAACAGTTCGGCCGAGACATGTTCGCCGACTTCGACATTGACGATCCTCGGTTCAACGAGCACTTCACCGACGTGCTCGACGCATTCGTGGCCAAGTGCCCGGTGGCCCGCAGCAACGTCGGAGCCGGCTACTACGTCATCAACCGCTACGAGGATGTGCGCCGGGCCGGCCAGGACTGGCAGACCTTCAGCAGTGCGAAAGGCTTCCAGCCGAACCGTCCGGACGGGGTGCCCTACCTGTACCCCGAAGAGTCCGATCCGCCGTACCACGACGAATGGCGGCGTGTGCTCAACCCCTTCTTCGCCCCGCGTGCCGTGGCGGAGTTCGAAGACCAGATCCGCGCAGACGCCAACGAACTGATCGACGGTTTCATCGACAAGGGTTCGTGCGACTTCGTCGCCGACTTCGCCGCGGAACTGCCCGGTCGCGCCTTCTTCAAAAACCTCGTCCACGTCCCGGTCGAAGACCTGGCGATGCTCCTCGAGGCCATGGACAATGCAATCTACGGCCCGGTGGAGGAACGGGCGGAATCGTTCGCCAAGGCATTCGGCTACCTCGGGGAGCACCTGGCCAAGCGGCGCGACAACCCCGGCCCCGGTGACCTGCTCGACACCATCGCCGCGGGCGTCGACAAGGACGGCGAGATCTGCCCATGGGAGGACCGGGTCTCGATCATCACCGACCTCACCCTCGGCGGTATCGCCACCACCACCTATGCCATGTCCGGGGCGATCCACCACCTGGCGACCCACCCCGACGACCGCAGAGCCCTGGCAGCCGATCCCTCGCTGATCCCCAATGCGATCGAGGAATTCGCACGCGTGTTCCCTCCCGTCGTCGCCCTCGGCCGGTCGGTGACCCGCGATGTCGAGGTGGCAGGGACGCAGTTCAAGGAAGGCGATTTCGTGCTCCTGAACTACGCCTCCGCCTCCCGCGACCCCGACGCGGTGGAAAACCCGACCGTGCTCGACATCCGGCGAGAAGGTGTGGTTCACACCGCATTCGGTGTGGGTGTGCACCGCTGCATCGGGTCGCACCTGGCGCGACTGGAGCTGCGAGTGGTCTTGGAGGAGGTACTGCGTCGCATACCCGAGTTCGAGGTCGCTCCGGGGCAGGGTCCCCAGTACGAGACCGGTGTGCTCCGCTCGATGACCACCCTGCCGCTGGTCTTCTCGCCCGGCGCAGCAAAGTAACTGGAGGCGTGATGAAGTACCGCGTGGATCCTCAACTGTGTGTCGGACACGGCCGCTGCTGGACGGTGGCCAATACGGTGTACGACGCCGACGACGAGGGCTTCAACAACTCCAAGGGTGAACTGATCACCGTCGAAACCGGGCTCGAGGACGCAGCCCGTCGCGGCGCCCGCAGTTGCCCCGAGGGCGCGATCGAAATCCTCGAGGGCTGAACGTCCCGCTCCCGCGGTCGGGCGGGTCTGCCCGTACGGCAGACCTGCCCGACCACCTTCCCGACACCTCATCTTCTTCCCCCTCCCCGCGGGGGCCGTGTTCCGCGTAGCCACGGTGCAGACCTGACCCGAAGCAATGCCCCCGACCCATGACAAGGATGCGATCAGCATGAGCAAACAACTCGACGGCCAGGTCGTTCTGGTCACCGGCGCAGGATCCGGCATCGGACGGGCCACCGCGGAACTGGCCGCCCGCGCCGGCGCGACCGTCATCTGCACCGACGTCAAGGCGGCCGACGAGACCGCCGCGGCGATCACCGCCGCCGGTGGCACTGCCGAGGGCTACGAACTCGACGTACGGGACCGATCGGTCTGGCAGACCGTGGCCACCGAGACGGTCGGCAAATACGGCCGGATCGACGGATTGTGCCAGGTGGCGGGCATCGTCTCGCCCACTCCGGACACCGCCGTCGACCTCACCGAGGACGGCTGGAACCTGATCCTCGACATCGACCTGAAGGGCATGTGGCTCGGCATGCAGGCCGTGCTGCCGGCGATGATGGAGGCGGGCGCCGGCAAGGTCGTTAACGTCTCGTCGGTCGCCGCGCTGATCGGCATGCAGAACACTGCAGCCTATGCCGCGGCCAAGGGCGGCATCATCGGGATCTCCAGGCAGACGGCCATCCAGTACGCCGCCGACAAGATCAAGGTCAACGTCATCGCCCCGGGCACCATCGAGACCCCCATCCTGGGGGACATCCCCCAGGAACTGTACGACGCGATGATCGCGGGCACGCCCGCCGGCCGACTCGGCAAGCCGGACGACGTCGCCGCCATGGCCGTGCATCTCCTCGGACCGGGCGGAGATTTCATCACCGGTCAGACCTTCGTCATCGACGGTGGCTGGACCGCTCACTAGCTCACCATCGCCGGATCCGGTTCGACCGCCGCACATCTAGGAACTCACGATGTCTTACGTTGTCACCCAGCCCTGCTGCAATGACGCCTCGTGCGTCGAGGTCTGCCCGGTCGACTGCATCCGCCCCACTCCCGGGGATCCGGAATACCGCACCACCGAGATGCTCTACATCGATCCTCAGACCTGCATCGACTGCGGCGCCTGCAAGGACGCCTGCCCGGTCGATGCGATCTACTACGAGGACGAGCTCCCGGAGAAATACGAGCGGTACCGCGAGATCAATGCCGAGTACTTCCAGCGGCATCCCCTCGAGTCGAAGGGTCTTCCCTTCGTACCGCTGTCCTCGGTGAAGGTTCCCCGCGAGGAAGTGCCGTTGCGGGTCGCCGTCGTCGGCTCGGGCCCGGCCGGTGCGTACGCGGCGGACGATCTGCTCGTGCACGGCCCCAACGGCGCCGTCGAGGTCGAGATGTTCGACCGCCTGCCCACGCCCTGGGGCCTGGTGCGCGCCGGGGTCGCACCCGACCACTTCGGCACCAAGGAGGTCACCGATGTGTTCCGCAAGGCCTCGACCAAACCGGCATTCCGGTTCCACCTCAACGTCGAGGTCGGAGAGCACCTTACACACGAGGAGTTGCTCGAATACCACCATGCGGTGATCTATGCCGTCGGGGCTCTACGCGACCGCAAGCTCGGTGTTCCAGGCGAGGACTTGCCCGGCAGCCATGCCGCCACCGAATTCGTCGCCTGGTACAACGGGCATCCGGACTACGCGAATTGCACCTTCGACCTCAGCGCGGAACGCGCCGTGGTCGTCGGCAACGGCAACGTCGCCCTCGACGTCGCCCGGATTCTCGTTTCCGACCCGGACGAGCTGGCACGGACCGACATCGCCGAACACGCTCTGCACGCCTTGCGGAAAAGCAACATTCGCGAAGTCGTGGTGCTCGGGCGGCGCGGTCCGGCGCAAGCGGCCTACACCAGCCCCGAACTGATCGCCCTCGGACGCATTCCCGGGGTCGACGTGGTGGTCGACCCGCGGGAACTCGATCTCGATTCGAACAGTCGCGCTGCGGTGCACGGGATCGACGGCCCGTTCTCGATGCACCTCAAGACTCGGGTCGCCGAGGAATACGCGCGACGAAGCCCGAATCCATCCCACAAGCGCATCGTGCTGCGTTACCTCACCTCGCCGACTCGGATTCTCGGATCCGACCGGGTCGAGGGGATCGAACTCGTGCACAACGAGTTGTTCCAGGGCGAGGACGGCACGCTCAAGGCTCGTGCGACCGACCGCGCCGAAACCCTCGAGGCCGGATTGGTGTTGCGTTCGATCGGATACCGGGGCACCGCGGTACCAGGGGTTCCTTTCGACGACGAACGCGGGATCATCCCCAACGTCGACGGACGGGTGATCGATCCGCGGACCGGTCAGCCGATTCCCGGTGTCTATACCACCGGCTGGGTCAAGCGTGGACCATCCGGAGTGATCGGCACCAACAAAAAGTGCGCCCAGGACACGGTCACGGCGTTGTTCGCGGACATGTCGTCGGGACGGCTGCCCAAGCCCAAGCCCGGTCATGACCGTGAGACGCTCGCCGCGCTGGTGACCGCGCGGCAGCCTCGAGTGGTCGATCTGCGCGGCTGGCAGGCAATCGACGCCGCCGAAAAGGCGCAGGGACGTGAACAACGCCGTCCCCGCGCGAAGTTCACCGACGTCGAAACGATGCTCGACGTCGCCGACGGCGCGATGCACCCTTCCGTGTGACCCGTGTGACCCGTGGGGCCGGTCGCCGAGACCACCGGCGACCGGCCCCACGGCTCGAAATCAGCGAGGGCGCTCCGTCGGTGCGCAACGCTGCACCATCCTCGAGGGACGGCCACGGACGGCCGCCGCGGTGTTGGCGAGGCGTGTCGACAGGGGCGCTTACGGCTGCGAACGCTACTGCCGGCCGTCGAACGCATGTCGGCCACGACTTCGTGAGGACCGGTCCGGCGGCGGGCAACCCCCGGGCATGCGTCAGCGCGGGTGCCGGGGCTTGGCAACGTACATCCCCATCCCGCAAGAGCATGCGACGAGAGCGCCGGTCGGGACGGCTACGCCTGAATCAGCATCCCACCCGTGTGGTGCGGAACGGTGGAAGTCGTCGTCCCTGTCCGAGGACCGAGAGTGCAGCGACGAGGCTGGCAGCCCCCATCGCCAACCAGGCAAACGAGTACGAAGCGGTCGTGACGAGAACTCCCATCATCGCGGGTCCTACGACGCCACCGCCGAAGTATGCACCTTGGACCACTCCGGAGGCCGGTGCCACCGCATCGCTATACCGGCTCGTGACCCCGTGTACGAGCAGCGGGATCCACGACCAGCCGGGCACCAAGACCAAAATCAGTCGGGCGACAAATGCTCCGGGAATCCCTGACGCCAACAGAACGAACCCCCCCCGCCGCCGGCCACCATCATCATC
>NZ_AJFC01000308.1:0-35068 GCF_000256505.1 Rhodococcus sp. P14
ACAGGCACAGGCGGCAACGACGAACGAGACGGACGCGATGTCCAGGCCGGCAGGGGGAGCGGCGATCACCGCGAAGGCCGTGGCGCCGCCCAACGCCACGTTGCCGGCCAGGACCCCGGTCATCATCACCACCAGAGGGACGCAACGACACCTTCTCCGGAGCAGCGGCCGGGACGGAACGCGTCCGTTGCGGTTGTGCCTCGCGTAGCCACACTGCGATCAGCGCGGCGGCCAGACCCCCGATGCCGATGGCAGGCCGCCACCGAGCAATTCCTCCAGCACCGGCGCGGTCGCTCCGGCCACCATCAGCGCCGCCACCGGACTGGCGCTTGCCGCCGCGAACGCAAGTGCGCGTCGTTGGACGCGCACACCGGACGTGATCACCACGTTCACGGCGGGTGTGGCCAAGGCCGGAGCGAGTCCGACCACCGCGAGGGCGAGTACCAAACCCGCACCGGAGTGCGCAGCCCACGTGAAGACGAGACTCAGGGCGAACGCACCGAGGCCGGCGGCGCGCAGTGCTCTCACGGCGCCCCATCGGTCTGCGAGTACGGCCATCGGATACGCGGCAACGGACGCCACCAGCCGATAGCCGGAGAACGCGAAGCCGAGGACAGCTTCGTCGAGGTGCAGCTCGGATCGGATGGTCTCGCTCATCGCGCTGACCAGAAAGCTGGGCAGAATGCGCATGGTGTTCAGGGCGATCGCGTCCACTATGTGTCTGCTACGAATGCTCGCCGGCGACTCCACCGATGCCGGAGCGTCGTCCGTGCTGCCCTCGATCAGGATTTCTTCTCGCGCCTGTGCGGGGCTTCCGCCCTCTTCGTCCAACTCGTCGTCCTTTTCACGACGGTGAGTCAGGCCCGCATACAGGGTCTGCCTCACCCGGTCCCGCCGGCGGAGCTGGGGCTTGCGAGCGCCGCCGGCGGGACGCTCCGCGCTGTCGGGCTCGATCTCGGCGCAGTGACTCATCGCCCGTGGTGGAGGCGGGCGTGGCTGTCTCGCCGTCGCTCGCGGACACACCCCGAGATCACGAGGACCGCGGGTTGCCCGCACGCAGGGTCTGCCGCCTCAGTTGTACTTTCCGAGATAGCCCGCATCGACGGGGATGGTGGCGCCGGTGACGTACTTCGCATCGTCCGACGCCAACCATGCGACCGCACCCGCGATCGCCTCCGGCTCCATCCAGGGCACCGGCAGCAGGTTCATGGCGGTGAAGGTGGCACCGAAGTCGTCGAACGTGGGATTCTCCACTCCCGGTGCGAAAGCGGACCAGATCGCGTCGTTCTGGATCATCTTCGTGTCGACGGAGCTGGGGTGGATGGTGTTGACGCGAATGAACTGGGGGGCGAACTCGTTCGCCAAGGTCCGCATGAGGCCGACGACGGCGTGCTTGCCCATGTTGTAGTGCACCTGGTTGGGGAAGCCTCGCATCCCGGCGGTCGAACTGATGATGATCACCGAGCCGCCGCGGCCGCCGTCGACGATGTGGGGGAGGGCGGCACGACAGGTGTTGTAGGGGCCGTGCATCTGTACATCGATCATCTCGTGGTACATCTGTTCGGGCATGTCGAGGAAGGGAGAGCTGGACCAGATCCCGGCGTTGGCCACGACGATGTCCAGGCGGCCGAACTCCGCGACGCCGGCGTCGACGGCGGTGCGCAGAGAGTCGAGGTCCCGCACGTCTGCCGTTCGCGTCATGATCCGTCCGCCGGCTTTGTCGACGAGCCGGGCGGTTTCGGCGAGGTCGTCCTGGGTCGCCAGGTCGTACGGGACGCTCGCCATGTTCGCGCAGAGATCGACGGCGATGATGTTCGCGCCCTCCTCGGCCAGGCGCACGGCGTGTGCGCGTCCCTGCCCGCGGCCGGCTCCGGTGATGAAGGCGACCTTGTCCTGCAGTCTGTTCATGTGGATCCCTCCTGGGACGATTGCTCGATGGGTGGTGTTGTTGTGAGACTGATCTGGGTGGTGACGGCGTCGTCGGCGGCTCAGCCGCCGAGGCGTGAGGGATCGATGGTCAGCGGACGCTGATAGGAGATGTCCGACCGGTCTCGGCGAGGCTGGGGACCCGTCCGCATGAGGGTCTTCGTCCGTTCCGGAAGGTTCTTCACCACTGTCATCGCGGCCTGGTCGAGTTGGTCGGGGATCGAGTCGAGCGGTGCCCAGTCCCGGATGCAGGCGCGCGCGGCGATCGCCCAGTGGCCGTCGCGTTTTTCGAATCGGTCGAGGTAGCGGCCACCGCTCATGGTCAGGGGTGTTCCCTCACGGTTGAGCCCGACGAACATGTAGTACGTCTCGGTGTGGGCGACATCGCCGTCGAGCTCGCAGGTGATGTTGAAGATGGCATGTTGGTGGGACAGGTGGGTCCGGGTGTGCATGTCGATCGCCCAGTCGGCGAACTCCTCCGGGCTTCCGACGAAGACGCCGTGGTCGTCGATGGCGTCGGGATGGTAAACCGACAGCAGCAATTCGCGATCGAGCCGGTCCACCGCCCGTGAATAGGTCATCAGGCAGTCGCGGATGCTCTGCCTGTCCTGCAGCTCTCGAACCGAGGCGGCCAGCTCGGTCACGGACGGGGTCTTCTCGATCTCGGGATTGGCGGTCATCACTGCTCCTTGTCGTCCAGCGGGGCGCATCAGGCGATCGGGTGGTCCTCGCGTACACAGGCGATGTAGTCCCGCCACACGATGCGGCCGGCGAGGACGTCCTCGCAGGTGTAATCCTGGGTAGGGGTGTCCCACCGCAGATCGGTACTGACGAACTGGAGCAGCGCTCCGAACGTGACTCGAGGCGAGAGGAACGTTTCGCTCCAGGCCGATAGGCGGGTGTCGGTGTCGATGGGTTCGCACCCGTCGGTGCGCAGGGCCTCGACCGTGCGCGGGATGTCGTCGACCAGGAACGTCATGTGGTGAAAACCCGGACCGCGGCGGCGCATCGCTTCGGAGATGAGCGAATCGCTGCGCAGCGGCTGCATCAGTTCCAGTTTGAACCCGGGTAGCATCCAGTGCGTCAGCCGGATCCCGGTCTCGTCGTTGTCCCCGCCGCACAGGAACGTCCCGCCGATCACGTCACGGAAAAACGTTGCGGCGTCGGCCATCGACGAGACCGCGAAGGCGACGTGATCAACCTTGGTGATCCGCTCGGCGGTCCGGCCGCCACAGACCGTGGGATCGTCACCTGTCGAGGACATCGTGGTTCCTTCCGTCGAGTTGTGGGGATCGAGTGCTGTGCCGGTTATTCCGGGGCGGGCTCTGCGGATCGTCTGGCCCGAGGACGTGTCGCCTACCGGACGGCCGTACGCGATTCCGTGTCCAGAGTCTGCGCCGCCTCGTGTAGCGCGGCTGCGTCCGCGAGTTCGGCGGTGAACTGGGTACGGGTGATCGACCACAGACGCAGAGCGGCCAGGGCCGAGATCGCGAGCGGGATCGAGGCCGCCAGGAAGATGTACTTGGGGGCAACGGATTCGGAGGCGTAGCCGGCCAGGATCGGGGTGATGATCGCGCCGATACGGCTGATACCGACCATCAGGCCGTAACCCCGAGCGCGGGCGAGCGCCGGGTACATCGGTGGTGCCATGGCGGTGTAGGAGGACACGGACACGAACACAGCCAGTCCGAGTGCGGTGGCCATGACGAGGGCGAGGGGTCCGCCCATGGTGACGGTGAACAGCACCAGGCTGACCACGGCCAGGCTCAGTGCCATCCAGGCGATACGGGTGGCGAGGAATCTCAGGCCGATGAGCCCGAAGACGATCGATCCGGCGAGGCTGCCGATGCTGATGATCGTGCCGGCGATGGCGCCGTCCTGGGTGCTGCCGCTGGCGTCGGCGATCAGCTGCGGCGTCCAGGTGCCGACGAAGTAATACGCCGCGGTGAGGAAGGCGTAGCCGATCCACAGCAGTACGGTGCGCTCGCGCAGTTCGGCGCTGAGCACCCGAGGCTTGCTGGGGGCGGGGGGAGCGACGGTGGTCGACGACTGCGGTTGCTGCTCGGTGGGGGTGTAATCCAGGCCCAGTTTCGTCGCGATGCGAGCGACCTTGTCCTGTGCCCCCGGCTTGTCGGTGGTCAGCAGGAAGGTCAGGGTCTCGGGCAGCAGCGCGGCGACCAGGACGAGTCCGAGGAAGCTGACGGCGGCCCCCACCCAGAACATCGCCTGCCATGCCCCGCCGAAGATCGACATGAGGGACACGCCGGTAAGGCCGGCGAGGGTGCTGCCCAAGGGAAATCCGACGGTGACGATGCCGATGGCGAAATTGCGGCGCGCGGCCGAGGAGTACTCCTGGGCCACCACGATCATGGTGGCGCTGATGACGCCGACACCGATGCCGGTGAGGAAGCGGCCGCCGAGCATGACCGCAGAGTTCGGTGCCAGGGCGGTCGTGACCATCGAGACGATGTTCAGGGTCAGGCCCGCCAGGATCAGAAGGCGCCGGCCGTAGCGATCCGCCAGAGGAGCGACGAAGATCGCCCCCGCCGCCATGCCGAGGAGTCCGGCACTGATCAGGTATCCCTTTTCGCTGGGGGCGGCGAAGTCTGCCGGGAGATGAGGCAGCACGAAGCCCATGGCGAAGAAATCGAAGCCGTCGAGCATGTTGCAAAACATGCACAAGACAACGATGAGCCACTGATAAGGCCTCATCGTCGTTGAATTGATCTTGCTGATGACATCCATACCTTCTGCTCCCTCGTGGAACGGTGACGGGATGATGGCGTCCCACCCAGGGCAGCGCCGTGCCCGCCGGCTCGGCGGGCACTAGGTCGGTAGCTGCGGGCGGGTGGGTGGGACCGACGGGACGGTGACCTCGATCGAGGTGCGCCCTGACGTTCCGTGCCCGGACGGATTCGTCCTGGACGACGGTGCTTCCACCGTGGCGGGCATCAGTGAGTCGGACCGACGCCATGAAAAACGATTGATTGTTTTCTGCGTCACACTGTGCGCTCCCACTCGGGGAATGTCAAGAAGTTTCAAAGCGATCCGTCGGCTCGGTCACCGTCCCGGAGCGGATCTCGGCGGTTCCGGACGGTGGGGTTCGAAGAGGCTCCTGCCCTTCGGTCATCGTGCCCAGCACCTCCCGGACGAGAGCGGCCAGGTCGTGAGCCCATACGGAGGTCAGACCGCCATCGACGGTGAGAGTTTGGCCGGTGACGAATCCGGAGCGGTCACCAGCGAGGAACACAGCCACGTCGGCGATGTCCTGGACTGTGCCGGCACGACCGAGTGGGTGCAACTCGCCCAGCCGTGGGGCCAGTCGGTCGAGGAACTCGTCGTGGCGTTCGGGGCCGAGGCGGGTGGCCTGGGCGAGGATGGGGGTCAGGATGACACCGGGGGTGATGACGTTGGAGCGAATTGCGTAGCGGCCCAGTTCGCGGGAGGCGGCGCGGGCGATCTGCTCGATTCCGGCCTTGACGGCCGAGTAGGACACCGATCCGATGCCGGCCAGTGTCGTGGCGATACTCGATATCGAGACGATGCTGCCGCTGGTGCCCTGGGCCTTCATGCGCTGCCCGGCATGCTTGTGCCCCAGCAACACCGATCGTAGTAACAGATCGCTGGTGCGGGTGAAGGAGTCGGCGTCGACGTCGAGCAGGCGACCCTGGTCGCCGAGTGCGCCGGCGTTGTTGACCATGATGTCGATCCGGCCGAACGTGTCGACCGCGGCGGCAACGAGAGCCTGGATGTCGGTCTCGCAGGTGACGTCGGTGTGGTGGAACACGATCGAACCGGGATGGGTGTCGGCTACTTCGGCGCCGCGGTGGTCATCGATGTCTCCGACGAGCACCACGGCGCCGTTGTCGACGAACGCTTCGGTGACGGCGCGGCCGATCCCGCCCGCGCCACCGGTGACGACGGCGACCTTGCCGTTCAGTTCTCTGCTCACGAATCTCTTTCCGATCACTCGGTCCCGCAGAACCGCCCGTATGGGCGATGTCGGCCCCCGACGGCCGGTGGCGGATCGACGGTGCGACCTACTCGCCGACGACGATCGATTCGGTGGGACAGTCGTCGGTGCCGCGACGGGGCTCCTCTACCGACCCCATCACCCCAGTTCACAGGCGCGCGAACAGCAGGAACCACAAAACCTGAGCCGAGGGCCTCATCGCCAATGCTCCATGGGCATTCCCGCTACCGGAGACCGCAACACCTGCACCTCTCGATTGCCGAGCCCACCCAGATAGAGTGTCTTCAGATCCGGTCCTCCGAAAGCGATGCTGGACAGGTTGGACACACGAGACCCACGGCTGTGCGAAATCTGATCCCAGGTCAGGCGTCGCTCGGCATGGGCCGAGGCGATCGCGTCCAGCTCACTGCGATCGACGTCTTCGAACACGACGGTCCAGGTCATATCCGGTGCGATGCGGATCAGGCGGTTGGAGATGACGCAGACGATCCAGAGCGCGCCCTCCGCATCGAATGCCATGCCATCGGGGTAGGTGTCACCTGGGTAGGTGATCCGGACGGGATTACTCAACAGGCCGTCTGCCGCAACGTCGTACCGGGTGGTGCGGCAGGCAAAGGTCTCGTTGACGAAAAGGTACTTGCCGTCGGGCGAGAGCCGTAGTTCGTTCGTCCAGTTCAGCCCCTCTGCCGCAACGGTGACGTTGCCATCGTGCACCAGCAGGATCTGCCCGGTGTTCTCTTCCGCGGTGAAGTGGTCGTGCTTGCGTCCCAACGAGCTGATGGTGATCCAGGCCCGGTCACCGTCCACCAGCACGAAATTGGTGCGCGGTACAGCGGTCCCGTCGAGCTCGGTCGCGAAGGGGCGGACCGCACCACGCCGTCCGACCCGCCAGACGCCCCCCGCCCTACCCATGTTGGCGAACAGGAAGTCATCGTCTGCAGTCAGCGCGATGCCGTTCGGCCGGAAGCCCTGCGCAATCAGATCTGCCTCGACGGCGGGGCCGGTGGTCCCGTCGGGCGCGATCCGCGCGATACCCAGCGTCCAATCGCCGGTGTAGAGCGAGCCATCGCTTGCTGCCAGCACGCATTCCGGCCGGTTCAGGCCACCGCCGATCTGCGTGAGATTCGCCGGCAGGAACGGCTCGATCTCGGTCAGTCCCATGTGTCTTCTTCTTTCATGATTGCAATGGGTTGCAAACCCGGATCAGCTAGCGATAATCCAGCGTCTCCGACCGCATATCCATCGTCGCGGGGCGCACCCGACACGCCATCGCCGATCAGAGCGCCAGGTAACCACCGTCGACAGGGATCGTGACTCCCGTCACATAGGACGACATGTCGGAGGCGAGGAACAGTGCGGGACCGGCAATCTCCTCGGTCTCGCCGACGCGACCCAGTGGTAGCCGTTGAAGGAACTTTTCGCCCGCCTCGCCATCGACCGTCATCAAGTCACTCTTGATCCGGCCCGGTGCCAGTCCGTTGGCCCGGCCCCCCGTCGGTCCGAGCGTGCGCGCGAAATACTGGACCAGTGAACGGACGGCCGCCTTGGAGGCGCCGTAGGCGGCGCTTGATCTCGGCGCCGTGAACCCGGCAATCGACGAGAGGAAAATCACGCTTGCGCCAGCGTGCTTCAGCGCGGGCAGCAGCGCAATGGTGATGTCCCACTGTGCGGTGAGGTTCACGTCGATGACCTGATCCCACTTTTCCGCCTGATCGGGGTCGTTCGGCCTGATACGGGGCGCGATGCCCGCATTGTTGACCAGAACATCGATTTTTCCGTACTGGTCCAGTACGCGACCGCCAAAGGCCGTGACGCCCTCACGGTCGCTTATGTCCAGTTGCTCGGCAGAGGCCGAACCGCCCGAGGCCTTGATACTTGCAACGACGACATCGGCTGCCTCCTTGTTCCTGTCAACCACGAGGACATGGGCACCTTCGGCTGCCAGAGTGGTTGAGATGGCAGAACCCAAGCCGCGTCCGCCTCCGGTCACCACCGTCGTCTTACCGGAAAGTCGAGTCATTGGCTATGCTCCTTTTTGTTTAGATCACTTGGCCAGTGCTGCAGATTCGATGATTCTTCTTTGCGCACTCAGCGCCCTTGCTTCGCTATGAGCCGAGGCGTCGCAGGATCAGGACATGATGTATCCCTTGTAGCCGTTGCGGGTTACGTCCTCGCAGTACGCCCGGAACCTGGGATTGCCACCAACGAACAGCAACACCTCGCGCTTGTCGCGTCCTTCGATGTTCTTGTTGATCCCGGTGAACCAGGAGTTGGTCTGGCCCAGCAGCAGCTTGCCCAGCAACTTGGTGCAGTAGAGCGTATAGTTTTCGGCCGCGGCAAGATCGGGCTCGATGCGCTGGATGCCGGTTTCCTTCGCATGGGCCATCATGTCGCTCAGCCAATCGACAGCGAGTGCCGAACAGCGTGGAATGTTGCAGAAGGTGGCGCCGCTCTGCGGCCCGACCAGCAGGAAGAAATTGGGGAATCCGGGGCACTGCATGCCCATGTAGGTGGTGACGCCGTCAGCCCATGCGTCTTTCAGGGCAACGCCGTCCGTGCCGCGAATGTCGATGCGATTCCACGCTCCCTTGACCGCGTCGAAGCCGGTGGCATAGATGATGACGTCGAACTCGTGCAAGTCATCGGTGGTCTGGATGCCCTCGGGCGTGATTTCGGTAATCGGCGTCGTGTTCAGATCGACAACCGAGACATTATCCTGGTTGTAGACCTCGTAATAGTTGGTCTCGAGCGGAACTCGCTTCATCCCGAAACCATGATCCTTGGGTATCAGCAGTTCAGCGACACGGGGATCCTTGACCCGTTCACGGATCTTCTGCGCTACGAAATCCGAGACGTATTTGTTGGCCGCAGGGTCGGACAGGACATCTTGATACGCGCCGAGCCACAGTGAGAAGCCCGGCCCCTGGTACAGTTCCTCCAGCTTGGCGTCGCGCTCCTCTTCCGGAACATCGAACAGGTTTTCCGGAATGAATTCGTGTGGGAAGCCGGCGATGGACGCATCGCATTTGGCGGTGAACTCGTTGTAGTGCGATTTGATGTAGTCCATCCGCTCCTGCGTCATGGGACCGTTGCCCAGCGGGGTGCACCAGTTCGGTGAGCGCAGGAAAACCGTGAGGCTCTTCGCCACCTTGCCCATCTCCTGAATCACCTGTACACCGGTCGATCCCAAGCCGATCACGGCGACGCGCTTGTCGGAGAAGTCCAGCTTGGCCGGACCGAACCCGTTGGGGTCGCGCGGCCAGTTCGCCGTGTGATAGCTCTCGCCCTTGAAGGTGTTGATGCCGGGCACGTTGGGCATCTGGGGCGCAGACAGCGGTCCGAGGGCCGAGAAAACGAAGCGTGCCGTCACCGGCGCGCGATACTGCTGTTCGAATTCGAGTGTCCAGGAGTTGCTCTCGTCGTCGAACACCGCCTTGTTGACCCTGGCGTTGAAGATGTAGTCCTTGCGGATGTCCATGATCTCGGCCGCGCGATGGATGTACTCGAGCACTTCCGGTTGGGCGGCGAAACGTTCGGACCAGTTCCACTCCTGCATGAGCTGTTCGTTCCAGAAGTAGCCGTACACTTCGCTCTCCGAGTCGATGCGGGCGCCCGGATAGCGGTTGTGGTGCCATACACCGCCGATGTCGTCCGACCCTTCGACGCCCAGGACGGAGTAGCCCATCTCGCGCAGTCGATAGGTCTGGTACAGACCGGTCAATCCCGCGCCGATCACCACTGCGTCGAAATCGGGTTTTTTCGTCATTGCACTTCCTCTCGTTGGCCTGGTGGCGAGCGTTCCGGGCGGCCGAACAGGCGAGCCGCTTCGCTGCGTCGATCGAGCCCCAGACAATAACAATCGTTTGTTTTTACTTCGCCGCACCTGTCCGCGGATATGTGTCACGCGTATGGGGCTTGCAGGGGAGTTCGAGGCCGGTCAGAGCCCCATCTGCTTGGCGATGATGCTGTGCTGGATCTCGTTGGTGCCGCCGCCGACCATGCCGTGCTTGGCCTCGCGGAAGTAGCGCTCCATGTCGTACTCGGGCAGCGTGGCGTAACCGCCGAGGGCCTGCATGCCGTTGGTGGCCACCTGGAAGGCGGTCTTGGCGGCGAAAACCTTGGCGATCGAGACCTCCTTGAGCGCCTTCTCCCCGCGGGCGAGCTTGGTGGCGGCGCTGTAGACCAGTAGGCGCGCGGCCTCGACCTCGCACTCGTCCTCGGCCATGCGGTGCTTGAGCACCTGGAAGGACGACAGTGGCCGGCCGAACTGGGTGCGGTCCTTGGTGTAGCGGATGGTGTCGTCGAGGGCGGTGCGGGCGTTGCCGACGTAGGTGGCTGCCAGGCTCAGGCGCTCCCATTCGAGGTGGCTGCCGACGACGGTCCAGCCGTCGCCCGGCTGGCCGATGATGTTCTCCACTGGGACCCGGGCGTCGGTGAAGAAGATCTCCGTCGTGCCGAGGCTGCGGCGGACGATGGTGTCGAGTTTGCGGACGTCGACGCCCTCGGTGGTGTTGGGCACCAGGATCATGCTCAGACCCTTGTGCTTGTCCTCGGACGTGCGGGCCATGACGGCGATGACGGTGCCCGGGAGGTGGGCTCCGGAGCAGAACACCTTGTTGCCGTTGATGATCCACGAGTCACCGTCCTGGACGGCGCGGGTGCGCAGGCCGGCGGCATCGGAACCGGCATTGGGTTCGGTAATGGAGATGCTGAACTTGATCTTGCCTTCCATGAAGTCCGGCAGGTACTTCTGGCGCTGCTCGTCGGTGCCGTGGAACGCAATGTTGGTGGCGGTGAACATCGAGGTCATGATCGCCGCGGCGAAGTCGAGGCTGTACTTGGCGATGGCTTCGCAGAAGATCGCGTACATCACTGGATCGGCTTCGAGGCCGCCGTACTGCTCCGGGATGAGCAACCCGAGCCATCCGCGCTCGGCAATCTTCCGGTACGCCTCCTCCGGGAACGCGCGGGCCTCGTCGTGCTTGCGGATGTACTCGATCCCGACCTCACGCTCCATGAAGGCGTGGACGGTCTCGTACCACATCTGCTGCTCGTCGGTGAAACGGAAATCCATGGGTACTCCTGGGGTGTGACGGGGATGGCATGCGGAGGACGCTGTGCTCTTGACCACCTTAACCGCATCTGATAGCAATAAACAAGTGATTGTTTTTCAGCACCGTCCGCCCCGGTGTTCTCAGTCGGGCACCATGGAAAGATGTGAGCGTAGATGGGTCTGCAACACACGTACCAGGGCATCCGAGTCCTCGACCTCAGCGAGAACATCGCCGGTCCGCTCGCGTGCATGATCATGGCCGACCTCGGCGCCGACGTGATCAAGATCGAACGTGCCGTCGGCGGCGATTCCACTCGGCTGCTCCCGCCGCAACGGGAAGGCACCGGAACGGTGTTTTCCACAGTCAACCGCAACAAGCGCAGCGTCGCCCTCGACCTCGCAACCGGGCAGGGGCGAGACGCCGTCCTGCGCCTCGCCCGCGACGTCGATGTGGTGGTCGAGTCGTTCCGGCCCGGTGTCGCCGAGCGACTGGGCCTGGGATTCGACGACGTCACCGCCGTCAACGACCGAGTGATCTACTGTTCGATCAGCGCTTTCGGCCGCGGGCAACTCGGCCATGACCGTCCCGGTTACGACGCGCTGGTGCAAGCCTTCACCGGGATCATGAGCTTGACCGGCAGTCCCGAAGGCCGCCCGGCCCGCACCGCCCCCTCCGTCGTCGACATCTCCACCGGGATGTGGGCCGGCATGTCGATCATGGCCGCGCTGGCCAACCGGCCCCGTCAGGACGGTCCGGTCCGCCTCGAATCCACCCTGATCGACAGCGGCCTGTTCATGATGTGCCACCAGATCATCGGCCTCGTGGCCGCCGACTTCCACCCGCAACGACTGGGATCGGCCGCCCCCAGCACCGCGCCCTACCAGGAGTTCCCCACCTCCGACGGATCGATCATGGTCGCCGCCGCCACCGACCGACTCTTCCGGAAACTCTGCTCGGCAATGGAAGCCGCGGAACTCGCCGACGATCCGCGATTCGCGACCGTCGCCGATCGGGTGCACCACCGCGAGGACCTCACCACCGAACTCGAGAAGGTGTTCGTCACCCAATCGTCCGGCTACTGGCTCGAGCGCATCGCAGCCGTCGGGGTGCCGGTCGGTCCCGTCCATTCCCTCGAGGAGGCCCTCGCCCACCCGTTGACCAAGGAACGCGCACTGGTGGTCGACGACCCCGCTGCCGCACAGGTGCGCCTGCCGCTCGACCGAGACCGCGACCTGCCGCTCGTCTCACCACCGCCGCTCGGCCAGCACACCGAGGACATCCTCCGTGAGGCCGGCTTCGCCCCCGAAGAGATCCGTGCCCTCGTGTCCGCCGAGAACACCCTCCCGTGAACCGGAGACCTGCCGAGATGAATCCTGACACGCCGACCGAGCGCCGCTCGGCGCTGGAGCAGCGGTACGCCCCGTGGCGGCCGCGTACCACCGCCCAACTGTTCGACGAGGCCGCCGCCGAGTACCCCGAGCGTCCCTTCGTCCTGACCGACGACCGCACCTACACCTATACCGACATGCACCGGTGGACTATTCGACTCGCCGCCGGACTGATGGCGGTCGGTGTGCGTCCCGGCGACCATGTCGCCGTGGACATGGCGAACTTCGCCGACTTCATCGCCCTCAAGCTGGCCATCGCCCGGATCGGCGCGGTCTCCGTCGCGGTCAACTACCTGCTTCGGCACGAAGAACTCGCCTACGTGCTGCGCCAGTCCGATGCGAGCGTGCTGATCACAATGGACGAGTTCAGAGGGCTCGACTATCTGGACTGCCTCGACCGGATCGCTCCGGGCTGGGAGGACAACGGCGGGGGAGAGGCCCTGCCCCGGCTGCGGCACGTCTTCGTCCGTGCCGTGACCTCGGACCATCCCCGCCGCGGCGCCCCGCTGTCCTGCCTCGAGGCCGCCGGCGCCTCGATCCCCGACGAGCAGGTGCTCGCGGTCACTCGCGGGGTCGGCGCGCGGACCGTCTCGGACATCCTGTACACGTCCGGGACCACGGGCAAACCCAAGGGGGTCATGCTCGTTCATGATGCGGTGACCCGCACCGCTTACAGCTCGGCCTACACGCGGGCCTTCCAGGACGGGCGGCGCATCGGCTACGCCCTGCCGATGTACCACGTCTTCGGCTACATCGAGGCGATGGTGGCGGTGATGTTCGTCGGTGGTGCCGTGGTACCACAGGTGACGTTCGATCCGGCGGCCATGCTCGCGTCGGTCTCACGCCACGCCATCGACGAACTCATCTGCGTGCCGACTATGACCTCCCGGCTGCTCGACGCGGCCGCCGAGGGAACCTACGACCTCTCGCCCCTGTCGACGATGTTCTCCTCGGGCACCGCCCACAGCCCGGAGATGTGGCAGCGCATGCTCGACGTGCTCGGCGTCGAGGAACTGTTCACCGCGTACGGGCAGAGTGAGACCACCGCGTCGACGATGTGCACGCTGCCGGGAGACGCGCTGATCCGGTTCCAGACCACCAACGGCACCGTCAAACCCGCCGGCGCCGCCGGCGACCGCGACCTCGGCGCTGCCGTGGCGGTGTACAAGGTGATCGCGACCGACACCGGCGCCGATCTGCCGGTGGGAGAGATCGGTGAGCTCGTGGTGCGAGGCCCGGCGGTCACCCCCGGGTACTACAACAAGCCCGCCGAGACCGCGGCGCTGTTCACCGCGGACGGATGGATGCGCACCGGCGACCTCGGTCGCCTCGACGCAGACGGTTACCTCACGCTGACCGGTCGGATCAAGGAGTCGTACCGCTGCGGTGGTGAGCTGGTGCTCCCGTCGGAGATCGAGGCCGTGCTCAACCGCCACGAGGCGGTGAAGGCGGCGCACGTGGTCGGCGTCCCGCACGAGCGCATGGGCGAAGTCGGATGTGCCTTCGTCGTGCCTGCCGACGGCGCCTCGATCCAAGAAGACGAGTTGATCGCCTATTGCCGCGATCTGCTCGCCCGATTCAAGGTGCCGGCCCATGTCCTGGTGGTCGCCGAGCACGAGCTTCCGGTCACCGTGACAGGCCGGGTGCAGAAGTTCCGCCTGGTGCAGCGGGCGACCCAAGTGCTGGCCCAACGCGTCGAAACGGTGAGATGACCATGGCCCCACCCTCCAACGACATCGTCATCGTCGGCGGTGGCCTGGCCGCCGTGCGGGCCGCGCAGGGGCTGCGGACCCTGGGCTACGACGGGCCGATCCGTCTGTATTCGAACGAGTCCGAACCGCCGTACGACCGTCCGCCGCTGTCGAAGGACTTTCTGACCGGTGAACTCGACACCGACGGCCTGCAGTTGCTCCACGACAAGGCCCTGGCGAGACTCGACCTCGAGATCCATCTGGATTCGGAAGTCGTCGCGCTCGATCCGGCCTGTCGCCGTCTGACCCTTGCCGACGGCACCACCGTGCCCTACGGGCGCCTCGTGGTGGCCACCGGGGCGCAGGCCCGCCGATTGCCGGGGTTGTCGCCCTCAGCGCGCATCCATTACCTGCGTACCGTCGACGATGCCCGTGCGCTACGCACGGCGTTGGCCGACGCCTCCCGGATCACGGTGGTCGGAACCGGCTTCATCGGGCTCGAGGTGGCCTCGTCGGCCCGCCACCTCGGTCTCGAGGTCGACGTCGTGGCCGCCGACGAAGGACCGATGATCGGCCTCGTCGGTCGCCGGCTGTCCCGGTGGCTGGCAGAGCTGCACACCGCGCACGGGGTGCGCCTGACCAATTCGGTCGTGGTGTCGTCGGTGGACGAGTCCGCCACGGGGGTGACTCTGACCCTCGACGACGGCACCTGCCGCTCCTCGGACATCGTGGCCGTGGGGGTGGGCGTCAGCCGCGAGTTGCAGTGGTTGCGCGAGGCCGGGCTCGAGGTGGACCGCGGCCTGGTGTGCGACGTCGACGGCCGCACCAGCGATCCGTTCGTCTTCGGTGTCGGGGACATCGTGTGCATGCACGTCGGTGCCGAGCACGAGGACCTGCAGCACTGGACGGCCGCCGCCGACAGCGCCCGCCGCACCGCCCACGCGTTGATGGAGGCCGAGCGCTCCCACGACCCGGGCGACGGGTTCTTCTGGACCGAGCAACACGGCCACCGATTGCAGTTCGTCGGTGCCGGCGGTACCGACGCCGAAGTGGACGTGCTCAGTGGATCGATGGACGAGGGGAAGTTCGTCGCGCACCTGCGCTGCGGGAGCACCGTCACCGGGGTGTTCGCCTCCAACAGTCCCCGCGAATTCCTCGAGGCGCGTCTGGCCTTTCAGAAGCAGGTCGCGGCCGGCGCCGTCGGCTGACGGCGATTCTCACGATCAGGAGGTGCCTGTGAGCATCGATATCGAACGTACCCTCCCCGTAGCGGACCGGGTGGCGATCACCGAGTTGTACGCGCGCTACTCGACGTCTTTCGACACCGGGGACGTCCCAGGATGCATCGAATTGTTCACCGAGGACGGCACATTCACCGTCACGGGGCGGCAACCGGTGGAGGGCAAGAAGGCACTGGCGCAGTTCTTCGCCGCCGCGACCCAACGGTCCGCCGGTACCCATCACTTCGTCAGCAACATCCTGGTGGAGACGGTGTCCACGGATCGGGCGCGGGGCAGCGCGCACGTGCTGGCACTGCGGGTCGACGGCGAGACCGTGCGTCTGGTCGCCCTGGGGCGGTACCGCGACGAGTTCGTCAAGGTCGACGGCCGCTGGCTGATGCACACTCGGTGCGTCGACTCCGGTGTGCCGGACTCGCTCGTCGGGGCCGTCGTCGTCCGGCCCGACTAGGTGTGGGCTGCGCCGTGGCCGACGCGTACGCTCGCCAGCACGATCTCGGCCACGCCCGCGCCGACCCCTTCTGCCGGTTCCGAGCCGTCCGCGGGCAACCATTCCGGGCACCAGTTCACCATGCCGAGGACGGCGCGTACGGCGGTCGCACGATCGAGGTCGGGGGCGAATTCGCCGGCCGCTACCCCGGCGTCGATGATGTCCCGGAGGCGGTGTTCGTAGGCGTAGCGCTTGGCCACGATCCGGGTGCGCTCCGGCGGTTGGATGTGGCGCCACTGGTGGTAGACGACTCGGGCGCGGTTGACGTCTTCGGCCACGACCCGCACGTGGGCCTCGACGAAATGCCGCAGTTGTTCGGTCGGAGTGCCGGGCAACTCGGCCACGGCGTCGAGGTACTGGTCGATGCCGCTCTCGACGAGGTGGACCAGCATCGTGTGCTTGCTGTCGATGTGGGCGTACACGCTGCCCGGCTGGATTCCCAGCGCCTCGCCGAGATCCCGCACGGAGGTACCGGCATAGCCTTGCCGGCTGAACAGGCGCACCGCTGCCGCCATGAGCCGTTCCTGCTTGGTCGGTTTCTTCGGTGCCGAAGCGCGGGCACGGGACTGCCGGGGCATGGCGCCTCCTTTCGAATGGGTGGCCGTGCAGTGCGGACACCACGGCATGACAGCTGATTGTTCTCTACCCGGTTTCCGACGAGTACAGCGGTCTTGTTACCGGCCTCACCTGATGTTACAGTCAAAAAACAAATGATTGTTCACCGCTCCTCGGTGACTCGAACGGAGGAAGTTCGATGAAGCAATTGGCCACCCCCTTCCAGGAGTACTCACAGAAGTACGAGAACGTCCGCCTCGAACGGGACGGTGGCGTTCTCCTGGTCACCGTCCACACCGAGGGCAAGAGCCTGGTGTGGACCTCCACCGCACACGACGAGTTGGCCTACTGCTTCCACGACATCGCGTGCGACCGGGAGAACAAGGTCGTCATCCTCACCGGCACCGGCTCCTCGTTCTGCAACGAGATCGACTTCACCTCGTTCAACCTCGGCACCCCGCACGACTGGGACGAGATCATCTTCGAAGGCCAGCGCCTGCTCAGCAACCTGCTGAGCATCGAGGTGCCGGTCATCGCGGCGGTCAACGGACCGGTGACCAACCACCCGGAGATCCCGGTCATGTCGGACATCGTCCTCGCCGCCGAGTCGGCCACCTTCCAGGACGGACCGCACTTCCCGTCGGGCATCGTGCCCGGCGACGGTGCCCACGTGGTGTGGCCGCACGTGCTGGGCTCGAACCGTGGACGCTACTTCCTGCTGACCGGCCAGGAGCTCGACGCCCGCACCGCCCTCGACTACGGCGCGGTCAACGAGGTCCATACCGAACAGGAGTTGCTGCCCCGCGCCTGGGAACTCGCCCGCGGTATCGCCGAGAAACCGCTCCTGGCCCGCCGGTATGCCCGCAAGGTGCTGACCCGTCAGCTGCGGCGGGTCATGGAAGCCGACCTGAGTCTCGGCCTCGCGCACGAAGCGCTCGCCGCCATCGATCTGGGAATGGAGTCCGAACAGTGACCAGCACAGCACCCTCGACCGCAGCCGAGGCGGGGACCTTTCACGTCGACCGCTACTTCGAGGACTTCCCGGTCGGCACGGTCTGTGTCACCGGTGGCCGCACCGTGGACATGTCCGACATCTCGATGTTCGCCGGCCTGACCGGCGACCACTATCCCCTGCACACCGACGAGCAGTACGCCAGCCGAACCCAGTTCGGCACCCGAATCGCGCACGGGCCCTTCACCTTCTGTATCGCGGTGGGTCTGGTGGCCCTGGCCGGCTTCTATGGTGAAGCCATCGTCGCGATGCGCGAGGTCCAGTCGATCCGTGCCCTCAAGCCGGTGCGTCCCGGCGACACCGTGCACGTCCGGGTCGAAGTGGTGGCTGCCGAACCCGCACGAAAGCCCGACCAGGGCATCCTCTCCCTCGATTACACAGTGGTCAACCAGCACGACGAGACGGTGATGACCGTTCGAATGGTGCTGCTGGCCAAGCGACGTAGCCCCTTGGAAGGCTGACACATGACACTCTCTGCGACAGATCTCGGTTTCAACCCCATGGCGGGAAACCCCCTCGAAGCAGCTTTCGTGGGCATCGCCGAAATCCCCTCCGGGCGCTACCCGAACCGCCCCTTCATCGGCTCCCTCGTCGAGGTCGCGGTCGCCGCGGTCCACGACGCCGGCCTGCAGATCTCCGACATCGACACGGTGCTGCTGATCCCGTGCCTGCACTCCGCGGACGATCAGGCCGACCTCATCTTCTCCCGGGTGGTGGAGGAACTCGGCCTGCACGGCCGCGCCAAGGCCAGCGCCATGCTGCACTCCGGCGGATCGACCAGCGACAACATCACCCGTACCGCCGCCGGCCTGATCGCCAGCGGACAGGCCAAGAACGTACTGGTGGTCCAGGCCGACAAGTGGGGCTCGGCCCCCGTCGCGGACATGGTCGACATGCTCAGTGGCTACGGTATCCCCCGCGAATGGGAGCGCCCCACCGGCCTGACCTTCAACGCGGTCGGCGCCCTGATCACCCAGCGATACATGGCCGCCTCCGGCTCGACTCCGGAAGAGATGGCCGCGGTGTGTGTCGCCCTGCGCCAGTGGGCTCGCCTCAACCCCAACGCGATGTACAAGGACAAGGACCTGACCGTCGAGCAGGTACTCGGCTCGAAGATGGTGTGCGATCCCATCCACGCCATGGAGTGCCCCATGCTCGCCGACGGCGCCACCGCGTACGTGATGACCAGCACCGAAAACGCTCGGAAGACGCACGACCGGTGGGTCCGGATCGCCGGCTCCGGCGGCTGCGTGTCGCACTACAGCATCGGTCAGGAGAACGACCTGGCCACCATGGGATGGCGGCGCGCCGGCGAATTCGCCTACGAACAGGCAGGCTGGGGCCCCGACGACGCCGACATCGCGCAGGTCTACGACTCCTACGCGGCCGTGCTGACCATCGGCCTCGAAGGCCTGGGCCTGTGCAAACTGCACGAGGGCGCCCGGCTGTTCGCCGCCGGGGAGTTCTCACCCGGCGGCCGCCTGCCGGTCAACACCAACGGTGGTCTGCTCTCGGCCGGGCACACCGGCGTCGGCGGCGGCACCGCCCTGCTGGTGGAGGGCATCCGCCAGCTCCTCGGCCGCGCCGAGGACGCCCGCCAGATTTCCGATTGCCGACGTGCCGTCTGCGGCGGTTCCGGCGGCACCTACATGGACAGCCAGGTGCTCCTGCTCGAGCGCGTGGACAAGTGAGGGACGACATGACGACTTCTCTGACCGACGAGTACTACGCCGCGCTGAGCCGAGGCGAACTGGTGATCCAGCAGTGCGGTGGATGCCACAACCCCATCATGTACCCGAAGTACGTGTGCCCCTCCTGCGGCAGCACCGATCTCGGATGGACGCCCACTCCCGGCGCGGGACAGCTGCACAGTTTCGCGATTCAGCGAGTGGGGGCTCCAACCGGATTCGAGGACGACCTGCCGTACGCGGTCGGCGTGGTCAAGCTCGACGAGGGCGTCCAGCTCCTCGCCCGTCTCCGTCCCGATGCGAACGGCGGCTGGGACGCCTATCGCTGCGACATGCGGGTCCAGTTCGACACCACCCCGGACGAAGGCCGCCATATCGCCTGGTTCCGGGCGGAATAGGAAGCCGGTGCCGTGTCTACCCCCGAGATGAACATCGCGACCTTCCTCGCCAAGTCCGCAACCCACCACCCGGATCACCCGGCCATCGTGGCCGGGGCCCGGACCGTCACCTACCGCGAGTTCTACCGTCGTGCCCTGAGCATCGGCGGCGAACTGCTCGCCCGCGGGCTGCGTCGCGGAGACCGGGTCGCCTTCGCGCTGCACAACAGTCCCGAGGTCCTCGAGACCGTCTTCGGGTGCCTGGCCGCCGGGCTGGTCGCCGTTCCGATGAACGCCCGGCTGCACCCCAAGGAGATGGGCTACATCGTCCGCTCCTCCGGAGCGAAGGTACTCATCCACGGCACCGCCTTCACCACCCAGATCGACGAGCACCTGGGCGAATTCGACGGCATGCAGTGGCGCTTCGAGGTCGGGGGCACGGCGGGCATCGAACCGTACGACCGCCTCCTCGACTCCTCCACGCCGCTCGAGGCGCCCGTGGAGGTGACCGACGAGGACGCGAGCTGGCTGTTCTACACCTCCGGCACCACCGGACGCCCCAAGGGCGCCACCTGGACCCACCGCACCGGCCGCGTGGTGGTGATGAACTACCTCGCCGACGTCTACAACATCGACCACGACGACGTCGTGCTGCACGCCGCACCCCTGTCGCACGGCAGCGGCATCGTCGCGCTGCCCACGATTGCCCGGGGCGCGACCAATGTCATCCTCGATGCGCTGAGCTTCTCCCCGGAACTGCTGTTCGACACCGTCGCCCAGCACCAGGTCTCCCACATCGCCTTCCTCGCCCCCACCCAGATCGTCGCGATCCTGGACAAGTACGACCCGGACCGGTTCGATCTGAGCACCCTGAAGGCGGTCTGCTACGGCGGAGCCCCGATCTACCTCGAGCACCTCAAGGCCGCTGTCGAGACGTTCGGTCCGATCTTCGCGCAGATCTACGGCCAGGGTGAGGCCCCGATCACGGTCACCGGACTGACCCGGGAGATGCACGCCCGGTTCGCGTCCACCGACGATCCCCGCCTCGGATCGGCCGGCACAGCCCGCACTGACGTCGAGGTGCGGGTGGTCGATGCCGACGGCACTCCCGTCGCGCCCGGCCAAGCCGGCGAGATCATCGTCCGCGGCGACGTCGTCATGCGCGGGTACTGGAACAATCCCGAGGCCACCGCCGAGGCGCTGCGCGAGGGGTGGCTCTACACCGGCGACGTGGGCACCTTCGACGACCAGGGCTACCTCTACCTTCTGGACCGGACCAAGGACATGGTGGTCTCGGGCGGCAACAACGTCTACCCCCGAGAGGTCGAGGAAGTACTGATCACCCACCCCGCGGTGGCCAGCGTGGTGGTCTTCGGCATCCCCGACCAGTACTGGGGCGAAGCCGTGCACGCCGTGGTCGTGACCGAACCGGGCCACCAGGTCACCGCCGAGGAGCTCATCCGCTTCTGCGGGGAGAACCTGGCCGGATACAAGAAACCCAAAGCCGTGGAGTTCGTACCGGAACTCCCGGTCAGTGCCTACGGGAAGATCCTGCGCCGCGAGGTCCGCGACCGCTACTGGGCCGGCCACGACCGCAAGGTCGGCGGCGGCGCCCGCGGCGTGGCGACCGCGAAGCCGTAACAACCCGGCCCGCCGGGTGCCGCGACAGTGCCACGACCGTCACGGCACCCGGCCGCCTCACAGAACCAGGAGTTTGCCGTGGACAGAGTTTTCATCGCCGGCGTCGGCATGACACCGTTCGTCAGCCGCACCGACCAGACCCTCGGCGAGATGGCGGCCACGGCCGCCGCTGGAGCCTTGACGGACGCCGCGATCGACGCCCGCCAGGTCGGCCGGGTGTATTTCGGCAACGGCGCGGCCGGCCTGCTCACCGGCCAGGAGATGATCCGAGGCCAGGTGGCACTTCGCCACACCCCCCTGGCCGGAATACCGCTGGTCAACGTGGAGAACGCGTGCGCCTCCGGCAGCAGCGCGGTGCTCGGGGCATACGATGCCATCCGCGCCGGCCGCTGCGACGTGGCCGTGGCCATCGGCGTCGAAAAACTCTCCCACAGCGAGAAGCATCGCACCTTCGCCGCCATCCGCGGCGCGACCGATGTCGCCGAACTCGACGCCGATGCTGCCGCCCAGGAACTGAAGAGTTCGGCTTTGCTCGACGTCTACGCGGCCGAGGCCCGCGAGTACATCGACACCTACGGTGCCTCGGTCGAGGACTTCGCCGCCGTGGCGGTCAAGAACCGCAGTCACGGCGCCCTCAACCCGCGGGCCCAGTTCGGGACCCCGCAGACGATCGAGGATGTGCTCGGTGCCCGCCTGATCGTCGACCCGTTGACCCTGCCGATGTGCTCACCGACCACCGACGGCGCCGCCGCCGTCGTGCTCGTGTCCGAGCGCTACCGCAACCGCAGCGGGGCAGGCACGTGTCAGATCCGGGGCATCGACCTGGCCTCCGGCTACGGCGCCGGCTCGGAACCGGTCGCCCGCGCTGCCCGCGCCGTCTACGACGCCACCGGCATCGGCCCCGGCGATCTCGACGTCATCGAGGTTCACGACGCGGCAGCACCGTCGGAGATCCTGCAGTACAGCGAAATCGGATTGTGCGAGGACGGGGAAGGACACCTGCTGCTGCGCAAGGGGCAGACCGCCCTCGGCGGCCGTACCCCGGTCAACGTCAGCGGCGGTCTGCTCAGCCGGGGACATCCCCTCGGCGCCACCGGCTGCGCCCAGATCGTCGAACTGTTCGATCAGCTGAGCGGACGAGCCGGAGCCCGGCAGGTCGAACGCGCCGGCGTAGGGCTGGCGGTCAATGCCGGCGGATGGATGGCGGGCGCCTACGCCACCACCGTCGCCACCCTCCTCACGCGGTGACCGTCGTCGGCACCGTCCATCCAGCACCCAAGGAGACACCAGTGCGGCAAGACCTGGAAACGCTGTACTACGAGCAGGCCGACGACGGCGTCGTCGTCCTGACACTCAACCGCCCGGATCGGGGCAACGGGGTTGTGCCGGAACTGGTCCGGGACTTCGTGGAGACCTTGACGCTGCTCGAGGCCGACAAGAGCGTCCGTGCCCTCGTCCTGACCGGCGCCGGCAAGCAGTTCTCCGCCGGTGCCGATCTGAAGGCGATGAAGGACTACCTCGAGCATCAGCACCGCGTCGAGCACGAACCCTACAACGCCCGGGTACTTTTCCCCCTGACCCAGCGGGTCGTCGCGTCCCGGCTGCCGACGATCGCCGCGATCAACGGGGGCGCCACGGCCGGGGGCCTCGACTTCGCCTTGGCCTGCGACATCCGCATCTGCTCCACCAGAGCGAAAATGGGGGAGACCTACATCAACATGGGTCTTCCCCCGGGCAACGGTGGCTCCTACTTCCTGCCGCGACTGCTCGGATCGGGCATGGCGGCGGAACTGGCGCTGACCGGGGACGTCATCGACGCGCAGCGCGCTCTCGAGATCGGGCTGGTCAACCGTGTCGTCGAACCCGAGGACCTGATCCCCGA
Source organism: Rhodococcus sp. P14 (assembly GCF_000256505.1). Taxonomy (NCBI): domain Bacteria; kingdom Bacillati; phylum Actinomycetota; class Actinomycetes; order Mycobacteriales; family Nocardiaceae; genus Rhodococcus; species Rhodococcus sp. P14. The sequence goes on from NZ_AJFC01000308.1 coordinate 22,916, forward strand.
GGCGGTGGCGCTGGCCGGCAAGATCGCAGCCAAGTCCTGGCGTGCGGTCGAGGCCACCAAACAAGCCCTGCGCTCGACGTGGCAAGTCGACCTGGCCACCTCGATGACCAACAGCTTCTGGGCGGTCTCGGCCCTGCACTACGGGCCGGATCTGCTCGAAGGGGTCTCGGCATTCCTCGACAAGCGTCCACCACGCTTCAACGAGGATCGGACACACGGCGCGGATTCCCGGCCCGAGGAGCCGGCGGCATCGGCACCTGCTCATGCCTCACTACAGTGACACTGTGAGCACCTCGGACCGGGCACCTGCCGTCGCCGCCATACGCGAGACGATCCTCGCCGCGGCGACGGCACTGTTCGGTGACCTCGACTACCCGGCTACCTCCATCCGCGACATCGCCCGGGCGGTCGACATGCTGCCGGGCAGCATCTACGCCTACGTCGAGAGCAAAGAGGCGATCTTGTACGAGATCGTCTCCACCGGGATCGACCGGTTCGTCGCTGCGGTCGAGTCCCTCGACACCGCCACCGCACCGGACGAACGCCTCGAACAAGCCATCCGCGCCCACATCGACATCGTCGCCGAAAACCCACAACGGGCCCTCGTCGTCTTCCACCAATGGCGGTATCTGGGCGACGAATCCCGTGCCAAGGTGATCGCCGCCCGGCGTCGCTACGAAGAGTTCTTCCGTACCACCATCCGCGAGGGCGCCGAGACCCAGGTCTTCCGCCCCGACCTCGACATTCGCTACGCAACCTTGACGGTTCTCGGCGCGCTGAACTGGGCGCCGGAATGGATCCACGCCGACGATCCGGCCACTGCCGACAGTGGGCGGAAGCTGGCAGACATCCTTCTCGCCGGGCTGCGTCCATTCGGCGAGGATGTGCCGTAGAGGTCGACGTTCGGTGGCGGGGGAAGTAGCAGAAGTTGGACCTCGTCGCTTGGTAACGACTGTTTGTTTGGGTTACATTCGTAAGAACTGACCGTCCTGGACGGGGGAGGAGGAAGCATGCCACCGAGGCAGCGGCGAAACAACAGCCGTTCCGCAAAGGGCGGCCCGATCTCGGCTGCGGAAATCCGTGCAGCCGCCCTGGCATTGTTCAGCGAGCGAACCTTCCCCGTCATCGGCATGCGAGACATCGGGGATGCGGTCGGACTTCTGCCCGGCAGCCTGTACGCCCACATCAGCAGCAAGGAAGAGTTGCTTGCCGATATCGTCACCGAGGGCATCACGAACTACCTTGTGGAACTCCGCCCCTTCCTCGAGTCCAAAGATGCGGCTCCTGATCGAATGCGCGGCGCCGTCAAGGCTCATGTGAAGGTGCTGGCGAAGACCCTCGAACAGACCCGGGTTGCTTTTCACCAGTGGCGATTCCTGGGTGACGGCGCCCGAGAACAGGTGGTCGAGCTGCGTAGACAGTACGAGGATGTCTTTCTGCAGATCTATCGAGCCGGAGTGGCAGAGGGAACTTTTCGGAAGGCGCGCAGCGAGCGCATCGCAGTGCTTGCCCTGATCGGCATGCTCACCTCCGCGTCGGAGTGGTACTCACCCGAAGGCCGCCTCGGTGCCGACGAGTTCGGTGAAGCTCTGGCCGAAGCCGCAGTGGACGGGCTCTTAGCGAAGAGCTGACCTCGGAGGCAGACAAGCCGAAGGAGCAGCGTACAATGTTTTACTTGACATAATATCCGTTATCGGTGTTCCGTAACTGGTTGCACCACAGCGATTTTCGTGTGATATGGGCGCAGCCACTGGTGGGAACCCGGTACCGGACGAGTGTGTACAGGCACGGTGGGGTCGGCAGTGCCGGCGCGGCCCGGATGCTGTTCGCTGCCGCCGACGTGGTCGGATTGATCGACGGGGACGGTCCTGGCCAGGAACGGGCCTGAACGTGTGTTCCCGGGCGCCGGGCGGCACCGGCGCCACGGCACCTTGCTTGGCTGCGGTGCCGACCAAACCTTCTGTACCGCAATGCTAGTGATGGATAATCGTGCTTATCCACTTCTTCTGGATTCGGCCGGGTCTCCACACGTTGTGCACGAGTGTGTCACTGTCCCGCGCTTCATCACGGGCGTGGTGGGCTGGGGCTCCTCGTGCGGTTATTGGATGGTCCATCCGCCGTCGGCTATGTACACCGCGCCGTGGCGGTCGCCGCCGCCCCGCGGGCATCGCGTATCGGGTAGCGAGAAGGAGTATGCGCGCAGTTCAGGGAGCATTTCTCTGCGAACTGAGGGGGAGGTGAGCGTGGCGATTTCTGCCGCCGCGGTCACCTCCCTCGCGCGCGTTCCGGTTACGGCTTCCCGGTGTAGAGGGAATCGTCGGCCGTCCTGCGGGCGCTCACCCAGGTCGGATCGAGGATGTTCTCGATCCGCTCGTGTCGTGATTCGTCGAATACGACGATTCGTTCGGCGATGCGCCACTGGCTGTTTCGTTTCTCGAACCGGTCGATGTATCGGCACTTGATGGTGTTCAGCATCTGAGTCGACTCGCCGTCGGCCGGTGCCTGGCGCAGGTAGCACAGGCAGTAGGATTCGACGTTCGCGGTGTCGCCGTCCAGGTCGATCAGGATGTTGCTGATGTAGTGCATCGAGGAGTCGATCGTGCGGTGCCGGGTTTTCATGTCCTCGATCAGTCCGTCGACCGTCCCGATGTAGCCGCCGTGGGTGTCGATGGCATCCGGGAAGTAGCATTCGGCGACGCGGTCGAAGTCTGCGCGGTCGACGTAGCGGGCGTACCGGTGCAGCACGTCGGTGATGACGGCTTTGTCCTCGAGTGACATGTCAGCCGAGCTCCCGGGTGATGCGGTGGTAGAGGCCGCCGGAGGTCAGGCCGCCGTCGATGACGATCTCGGTGCCTGTGATGTACGTCGATCTGTCCGACAACAGGAATGCGACGGTTTCGGCCACTTCGTCGGGGTCGGCCGACCGGCCGGCGGGAACGGATTTCAGGCTCTCGTCGACGAATTCCGTCGTACCCGAGGTCAGCAGCGGCGTCTCGACGAGCCCGGGGTGGACCGAGTTGACGCGCACGTGGTGTTCGGCGAACTCGAGTGCGCCGACCTTCGACAGGCCGCGGACGCCCCATTTGCTGGCGCCGTAGGCGGCGGCGAAGTAGCCGAGCATACCGGCGATCGAGGAGATGTTGACGATCGAGCCACCACCGTTGCACTTGAGCAACGGCGCGCACGCCCGCATGCCGTAGAACACGCTGTCGAGGTTGATCGCCATGACCCGCCGCCAGTCCTCGACGGAGGTGTCCTCGATCCCGTATCGAAAACTCACCCCAGCGTTGTTCACCAGTCCGTCGAGGTTCCCGTCGGCGGCGTCGATCACCTCGGCGAATCGACTCCACGCGTCGGGGTCGGTGACGTCGAGCCGGTGGAAGTCGGCGGCACCGCCCTTGTCCCGGATCTGGTCGATGACGGCTTCGCCGGCGGTGGAGTCGATGTCGGCGACCCACACATGCGCCCCGAGGGAGGCGAGCAGCTGTGCTTCGGCACGGCCCATCCCGCTGCCGGCACCGGTGACGGCGACGGTCTTGCCGGAGAACTCGGTGTTCATAGCGCTGTCCTTGTCTGGGTCAGTCGGTCTTCAGTTCGCAGCCCTTGGTCTCCGTGACGAAGAAGACCGTGACGAAGGTGAGGACCGCCGTGAGCACGAAATACCCGGCGGGGGCGAGGGGATTACCCGTGAGGGCGATCAGGTAGGTCGCGATGAACGGGGCGGTGCCACCGAGGACCATGTTGGTGACGTTGTTGCCGAACGCGAGTCCGGTGTAGCGCACCGAGGTCTTGAGCATCTCGACGTACGTGACGTACGACGCCCCGTTGACCACGGAGACGCAGATGAACAGGACCGACTGGCCCACCACGGCCTGCCAGATGCTGCCGCCCGCCATCATCATGAACATCGGGACGCCGAGGACGATGGCGGCGAAGCTGCCGGTGAACAGCACCGGCTTGCGGCCCCACCTGTCGGAGGCCCAGCCGGCGAGGGGAAGGGTGATGACACCGAGCACCAGGGCCAGGGAGGTGGACAGGAACGCGACCTGCGAGGTGTGGCCGCCGGTGGTCTTGAGGTACGTGGCGGCGTAGACGGAGGCGATGTAGTAGCCGCCGGTGATCAGGGCGCCGAGGAAGATGATTTTCACGACGCTGCCGCGGGAAGTGGCCAGCAGTTCCCGGATCGGGAGCTTCTTCGTCTCGCCGCTTTCTGCGAGTTCTTCGAATTCCGGGGTGTCCTCGAGCTGGGTTCGGATCCACACCCCGATGACACCGATGACGATGCTGAGCAGGAACGGGATCCGCCATGCCCACGCGAGCACGGTCTCGTCGTCGAAGACCGAGGTCAGGGCGAGCGCGACCAGCGAGGCCGCCAGCGAGCCGAGGTAGGTGCCGGTGTTCACCATCGAGGTCTGCATCCCGCGCCAGCGGGCGGGTGCGGACTCCGAGACGAAGGCGTTGGCACCGCCCAGCTCCCCACCCGCGGCGAAGCCCTGCAGGCAGCGGGCCAGGACGAGGATCGCCGTGGCCCACAGACCGAGGGTGAAGTACGACGGCAGCAGGCCGATGCCGGCGGTGGCCACCACCATCAGGAGGATCGTCCACGACAGGGCGTTCTTGCGGCCGTACTTGTCTCCGATGTGACCGAAGAAGATTCCACCGGGCACCCGGAGGAAGAACGCGACGGCGAACGTGGCGAAGGTGCCGAGCAGCCCGGCCGTGGGGTTGTCCGAGACGAAGAACAGTGCGGCGATGGTGGTGGCCATGTAGCCGTAGATGCCGAAGTCGTAGTACTCGACGACGGTGCCGACGACGGCGGCGCGGATGACCGTGGCGGTCGACTGCTTCTTCGGAGGGGACTGGGTGTGCGCAGGTTCGTCCGCGACGGGAATCACGGGGGAATCACCAATCATGGCGCGTCCTTTGGGGTGTGCGGGACCGGGGTGAAGACCCCGAGGTCAGGGGCGGGCAGAGGTGAGGACGGAGGGGTGCGTGGACGAGGGGCGGGAGGCGCGTGCCGCGTTGCGACCGGCGATCCGGCCCATGGTCAGGGCGTTGGCGACGGCGTTGCCGCCGCCGACGTACCGGAGTCCGAGGATTCCGGCGCCGGCCTCCCCGGCTGCGAACAGACCGGGGATCGGGCATCCGGTCCGGTCGACGACGGCGGCGTCGCTGTCGATCTCGAGGCCGGCGTGCGTGCAGACCAGCTCGGCGGGCAGCACTCTCACGGCGTAGAACGGACCGTGCGCGATCGGATCCGGGGCGGCGGTCGAGCCCTTGTTGGCCAGGGTGCGGTGGCGCAGGAAGTCGTCGTCGGTACCGGCCGGGAGCTGCGCGTTCCACCGCTCGACGGTGACGGCCAGCACGTCGGCGGGTACCTCGAGCAGCGCGGCCAGCTCGGCCAGGGTGCCCGCTCGCAGCGTCCGACCGGCGTCGGCTTCCTCGGCGATGCGCTCGGGGATCCAGTCGGTGTACCCGCTGGGCAGGCCGAGCCGGGCCCGCTCGTCGAAGATCGCCCACACCGGGCCGTCCTGGGCCTCGATGATGCCGGTGGAGACCGCGTAGGAGGCGTCCTCGTCCATGAACCGGCGGCCGTGCCGGTTGACGTGGATCCGCGACTTCGGCGGGAAGCCGGACTGCCAGTGGTGGTATCGCTGGAAGTAGGCGGTCGGGAGCATCAGTCCCCAACCGTCGCCGGTGACGGCGGCGTCGACGTCACGACCGAACGCGAGGTGATCGCCTCGGCTGCCCGGGGCGGCGACCACGAACAGCGACTCGCCGGCGTTGTTCGCGACAGGATAGTAGCGGTCGACCAGCTCGGGATCCTGAGCGAAGCCCCCGGAGGCGACGACCACGGCGTGAGCCGGGACGTCGAGGTCGTCCGCGACCACACCGACGACGCGGCCGTCCTCGACGAGCAGTTTCTGGACCCGGGTGCCCAGGACCACCTCGACACCGTGCCTGCGTCGGGCCTTGTCGAGGACCTGGACCAAGCCGTATCCCTGGTCCTTGGGCACGTGCCCGCGCCAGACGTCCTCGACGCCGGCCTGGCACAGTCCGGGCATGTGTGCGTTCGCGGACTCGCGGGCCGGGATCTGCACACCGAGCTCGATCAGCCATTCGAGGGTGGGTCCGGCGTTCTCGCAGAAAGTGCGGATCAGTCCCGGCTGAAGCATCCACTGGTTGAGATCCATGTAGTGCTGGAAGAATTTCTCGGCCGAGTCCTCGATGCCCAGGCCCCGCTGAACGCTGGTGCCGGCGGCGGTGAACAGACCGGCCGAGAGCTGTGTGGAGCCGCCGAGTTCGGTCTCGGACTCGAACAACAGCACCGATGCGCCCTGTTCGGCCGCGGTGACCGCCGCGGCCAGGCCGGCTCCGCCGCCGCCGATGACGATAACGTCCCAGGTGTCGTCGGTCATGACAATGCGTTCCCTGTCTCCGCGCCGGGGCGGTCGTTCGAGCAATGGGAAGGGGGGCCGCCGTCGACGGCGGCCTGTCCGGCGGTCCGGGAGGTGACTCGGTCGGCCGACGGGACGAGGACGGTGGACTCAGACATGACGGGAGCCGCCGTCCACAGCGATGGAGTGACCGGTCACGTAGCGGGCGCTGTCGGAGAGCAGGAACAACAGCGGGCCGAGGACCTCTTCCGGGGAGCCGAGGCGGTGCAGGGGCACGACGTCGAGGGCGTGCGCCAGCGCAGCCGGATCGTCCTGCACCCACCGCGTCATCTCGGTGTCGATATAGCCGGGAGCGATCGAGTTGACCCGGATGCCCTTGTCACCGAACTCGACGGCGAGGGCTTCGGTCAGATGTGCGACCGCGGCCTTCGACGTGCAGTAGGCGCCGCGGCCCTTGCGGACCCGGAGCGCCGACACCGACGACATGTTGACGATCGCCCCACCGGGCTGCAGGTGGCGGGCGGCGGCCTGCGCGCCGAAGAGGACACCTTCGACATTGACGTCGAGTGTCGCGGCGATCTGCTCGGGTGAGATCTCCTCGGCCAGGGCGAAGGGGAAGATGCCCGCGTTGTTGACCCAGAAGTCGATGCGTCCGAACGTCTGCAGCGCCACCTGCGCGAGGCTCTCGTGGTCCTCGGCGTTCGTGACATCGACGCGTGTCCCGAGCACAGTACCGGGCTGGTCCGCCAGGGAATTCGTGGCGAGCGCGGCGTTGATCTCCTCGGCGGTTTCCTTCATCTGCACGTCGTCGATGTCGGCGGCGACGACGTGTACGCCGCGGGTGGCCAGGCCCTGGGTGAATCGAGCGCCCATGCCCCGGGCGGCGCCAGTGACGACGGCGACCTTGCCGACCATTTCCGGGTACACGGTGGTCAGCGCGGTGGTGACGGTGCGGCCCGGGTTCTGGGCGTCGGTGGTGTCGGTATTCATGGTCGAGGTCCTCCAGGAGAGCGGTATCGAAAGAAGTACGAAAGGTCTTGTGGATTTTCAGAAGTCGTCGCGACGGACGGTGCGTCGCGCGATCCGCCAGGCGCCGTCGTGGCGGACCACCCGGTCGGTGAGGGTGGTGAAACGCACCACGCGCGATTGCCCACCGCGGACCGTGGCCACGATCTGCAGATAGGCCCGCACCGCGAGGGTGTCCCCGTCGTCGGGCTCGACGTCGACGTTGGTGATCACATGCCGGTGCACTTCGCCGGCCGCGGTCGCGGCCGCGAGGAACCGCTCGGCGAATGCCGTGAGCTCCTCGGCACCGACGACGGGCGCCGGGTAACTGGGCGAACAGAACTCCCCGTCCGGGGTGAACGTCCGCGCCCACTCCTCGGCCGCGCCACCGTCGATGAGGTGGCTCTGCCGAGCGTAGAGCTGGTGAAGCTGCGCGAGCACCGTCGCGTCGACATCCGTATCGCTGGGCGTCATGACACTTGAACCATTCCCACTGTGTGCTATTATCGCACTATGTGTGCGACTAAAGAATACGCTAGGTGGTACGGTTCACACCTGTCAAGGGAGGCATGGTGATGACACAGGTGGGGTCACGGCCGGAGCGAACGGCCGACTCGGACATCGTCCGCGTACAGCCGGACTCGGGAATGTCGAAGACCCTGCACCACGGGCTGGAAATCCTCGAACTGCTTGCTGCCCATCCACGCGGACTGACGGTCAGCGAGATCGCGGACGGGATCGGCGTACACCGCACGGTCGCGCACCGGCTGATCCGCACGCTCGAGGCGCACCGATTGTGCCGGCGCGACGACCGCAAGCGGATCTCGCTCGGCACCGGGCTCGTGACGCTTGCCGACTCCGTCGAGCAGGACCTGCGTACCCTCGCGCGGCCGATCCTCGAGGAACTCGCGGACACGGTGGAGGCAACCGCCCACCTGGTGGTGCGTGAATCGGAGTCCGACGTGCGCGCGATGATGGTGGTCGAGCCGCGACGATCCAGAATGCACATCGCATTCCGGCCCGGCCAGGTGGATCCGATCGACCGTGGCTCCGCGGGCCTGGCGATCCTGGCCTCGATGCCGCCGACGGACGGTGAACGCCCCGAAGTCGGCGCGGCACGCCACCTCGGTTATGCGCTATCGCAAGGCGAAATCATCCCCGCGGCCATCGGCATCTCCGCCGCCGTCCCGAGTCGTCCCGGCGGCACACAAGCTGCCGTGGGCATCTCCGTGTTCGAGCTCACGGCAGGAGAAGAACAGCTCGCCGCGGCCGTCATGGCCGCCGCGGGTGCCCTGGGAAATCTCTTGCACTGAGGCCAAGATTCCGCTCTCCCTCGAGAAGTATGCGCGAAGTCATCTGCGCAGTGTCTGAGCCCGGCCGACGGCGTGCCTCCAGGTTGGCGGGCAGAACCGTTCCCACCCCGGGGGTCGCCCGAGGAGCGAGTCGACGGGGATGTCGAGGGCTTCCGAGGCGAGGGAGGTAACACTTCGGGGATTTGTCCGATCAATCCGACCGGTAGGTTTATTTCACTGAATCGAGGTCTTCGTGAAGCGTCTTGTTGCCGCTGTGTTCGGCTGCACCGCTCTTACCCTTGCCGTACCGGCCACGGCGAACGCTGCTCCCGGCAGTGTCGACGACATTCCCAGCCTTCTCGGTGCCGCCCTCAACTGCAATTTCCTCGACGGTGGCTCCAGCAAGTGTGGAGTCATCCCCACTCCGCCGCCCGGCGCGTTTCCGGCGGCGAGCGCCACGGACGTCCCGCTCGCCGCCGTCAGCGATCCGGAGCCGGCGGTGGACTGGGAGCACGTGTGGTTCCACGAGCAGTGCCGGTTCGCGCCGCTCACCCCGAAGTGCGTCGTCCACAACGTCGTCGAGACCGTCACTACGGGATCGGCCGGTAATCGGGACACCCCGTTCGCTTCCTCCTAGCCAGACCGAATCCTTCGGAAAGGAGCCCGCGTGATCGGCGGCTGAGCCTTGACCCGACGCGTTGTCCGTGCGGACCCAGGTCCGCAGGGTCTCGCCGCTGATCCCCAGGTCCGAGGCCACTGCCGCGTAGGTACGGGTGCCGTCGGCTGTGCGAGGCAACGCGACCGCGTCCCGGTGGAACTCCTCCGTGTACCGAGACCGACGTCCCATGTGAACCTCCCTCCTGGTTCCTCCACGAACCATTGTCAGGGTGTCCACTCCCGAGGGGCGGGCTCAGTGCGTCGGGCGACGGTGTTCGGCCGGTGCGAGTCCTCCACCGGTATCGAGCCGTTCACCGCTCTGGTCGATCAAGTCATGACACGCGAGCCGTACGCGTCGGCCCGGCGCGTGTTCTGGATTGTCGACAACGGTTCCTCGCACCGCGGTCGATCGGTTGGCGCAGCGGTATCCGAATGCGGTGACGGTCCATACCCGGTGCATGCGTCGTGGCTCGATCAGGTCGAAATCTACTTCTCCATGGTGCAGCGGAAGGTTCTTACTCCCAATGACTTCCCCGATCTCGGGGCAGCCGAAGACCGCTTGTCGCGGTTCGCGGAGTGTTACAACGCCACTGCCACGCCGTTCCGGTGGCTCTATACCCGCACCGACCTGCACGGCATCTGCAGCGGCTCGACGACCACGACCGACTCCTCGATGCCGCATGACCCCCGATGAACTTCCGGCAACAACCACATAGTCGCCACCGCCGCCCGGATGTTGCGCATGAAGGGCACCCGGCACCGCTGCCATGACGAACCCGCAAATTGCTGTGCCACGGCGGCTTTGAGTTGCGGTGCGTGGTGCGGGTGGCGGTGCGCTCGTCGCGGCCGGCGCCGAGCTTCTCGGTGGCCTCGGCTTCGATCAACGCCTGCAGACCGATGCGGATCAGTTCGGCGAACACGTCCGCACTGTCGGCGCCTTGAGCGCGTCGAGTTGGGCGAGCAGGGCAGAATCGTCGTGGGTCATCGCGTAGTCGACGCCCACGTCACGGGCCCGGTCGATGTCTCGTCGGGCATGAACCGGTTGACCCTCGAGGTCGAGGCCGACCTGCGCGTCGCGGGGCGGGGTGGTGACCCGGCCCTTCGACCGCGCCGACTTCTCCCCGCACTGCGGGCACACGCCGACCCACCGAGGATCGGTACCGAGCCGGCTGCCGTCGTCGATGCGCCGCACCGATTCGACGACGACGCCGCCGAGATCGAGCAGCAGTGAACCACCGTGGAGTATGCCCGCGTTCCTTGCTGATCTGGTTGCCTGAACAACACCCAGCTCACAAGGGCGCGGGCCCTTTTTCGATCACCGACACGGCACGGGTCGGGCAACATCACGCCCCTACCGACTGCGAAGAGCCGCGTTTCCGCCAAGGACTACGTGGTCGGACGAGGAGCCATAGCCAGCTCGGAATCTGTAACTCGTTGCGGTACATCATGAATGAGGATAATCGTGCTTGTCCACCACAGCTGATGGGGGCTCGCAGGCCTGCCGCCGAGCAAGGGCCAAGCGTCAGAACATGTCGATGGTGTGGACTGGGGTTCAGAGTCCCAGTATTCGGGGCAATTCCGGTAGAGGGAGCGGCGGGGGCGGGGGAAGTGTCGGCAGCTGGTACTGCGGCAGACCGGGAATGAGGGGGGCTGGTTCCGGTGGGGGCGGCGGAGCCGATGTGTCGGCCGGCGCGCTGTTCTGCGTCTGAGGGGTGGTAGGGGTCTGTGTCGGATTCTGTGTCTGCGGCTGGTACGTGGTGGGCGCCTCGGTCGGTGCGGGGATCCTCGACTTGTCGAGCACCGGCGGGGCGGCTTCCGGAGGCGGGGTCAGGCCGGCGGTCGTAGCGGGCTCTGGCGGGGCGGTGGGCTGTGCGTCCCGTTCGGAATCCGGCAGCAGGACGGTGCCGAGGCCGATCGCCGCGACGACGGTGAGGACACCGCCGGCGAGAAGGAGACGCCGACGTGTGCGCGGTGGTGCGGTCTTCTCGACGGTGTGCCGGGTTTCGACGGTGTTGCTCGTCTCGTGTGGCGCGGATGCCTGCGTCGGGGACATCACCACGCCGGCGGCCGGGCGGGCCAGCAGTGCCGCACCCTCGGCCGCGACGAGTTCGGGCTGTGCGGGCACGATCACCGGGACGTCCAGCCAGGACTCCATCACGGAGGTGACCAGCGGAATATGCGCACCGCCGCCGATGAGCACCGCGGCGTCGGGGGTGCGCCCCGAGCGGCGGATGACGTCACGGGTGAGGCGGGCCGACGTCTTCACGGGGCCGTCGATGAGCGACTCGAAGCTGTCCTGGGAGAGCAGCAGCAGACCGCCCTCACCGGGCATGCACACCGCGCCGGTGGTGGACAGCTGCTCCTTCGCGTCGCGGCACCGGGCGGTGAGGGCGAGCCGTGCTGCCGTGTCGGCCGGCGGGGTGAAGCGGTGCAGTTCCAGGTGGTGGTCGTAGATCAGCCGGTCGACGAGGTCGCCGCTGATCCGCTCCGAGCGTGCGGTGCTCAGCACGATCCCGGTGGTGCGGTCGACGACGGTGACGGTGAGGCCGGAACTGCCGAGGTCGTAGAACACGAGCGTCTCGTAGTCGCCGAGATCTCCGGACGTCTCCAGCATCTCGAGCGCGGCCGTCACTTCGGGGACCAAGTGGAAGTGGCCGATCTCGAGTCGGGTCATCGCGGCCTGGACGGCACCGGCCTGCGCCTGGTTCCGGTACGCGACGCCGATGGCCTGGACCTCGTCGATCTCATCGGTTTCGGTGAGCACCGTGTCGAGAGATGCGGCGGGCAGGTCCCCCCGGCGG
>NZ_AJFC01000309.1:0-17441 GCF_000256505.1 Rhodococcus sp. P14
CGCGGCACGCGAAGCGCACAGCGCTGGCCCCGACCGACACACCGAGAACTGACGTCATGGCGCCGACTATAACGGTTCGGTCACGGGTCGCGCGCACGGAGCAGGCCGAGCTCGGCGCTGCGGACGATCGAGGCAGTCGGTGCGCTCGCCGATCGGTGCCGTGCCCCTTCGGCGTGGCCTTCCGCATCTCGTCGCAGCTCAGGGTGTCGCGGGGAGATCTGGCGAACGCCGACACGGGCACGGTTCGGAGGTCGACGGTGGGCTCGACAGTGAACTCGACGTCCCCTCGCGACCGAAAGTCCGGGACCGGGTGTGCGCATCCTCCGAGACTGTCGACCGCGCCTTCGATCGGTGCCCGGGACCGGGATCGGCCTGGTGTGAGGGCACGTCCCGGGCCGAGGCGGCGGGGCGCCCGCGACGTCGGTGCGACGTGCGGTCGCGACGGTGGTTCGGGCCCCGCGGGCGGGCGCACCACCCGGTTCGGTGCCGGTCCAGTACGGTTTTGGGAATTATGTTGTTTGCAGTGAGTTTCGTGAGCATCACTGCCCGGGACGCGTACGCGGCTCGGTCGGATCAGCCCGCGACGTCGTGCAGATGGTGCTCGACGTCGTGCAGCAGATACTGGCTCAACTGCACAATGGTGAACCTCCGGCCGTCACTGCGCAGGCCGTCGCGCCGCCAGTCCTCGACGCCCTCGATGATCTCGATGATCTCGACGGTCTCGTCGGTACGTAGAGCGATCTGCCGGGCCACGTCGGCGGGATCTGCCGCCCAGAACCGCCGACGGATCGCCTCGGCCTCGCCGTCGTAATCGGCGAACGTCGGAGTGTTGTCGGTGATCATCGCCTGCACTCGTTGTCCGAGGACGACGATGAGGTCACGCGCGTGGGAGGCGTACTCGAGCGCCGACCACACCTTCGGAGCGGGCCGCTCGGCGACGTTCGGCCGCCGCAGCACGGCCTGCCAGCGTGGCACGCAGGATCGCAAGCGTTCACCGGTCGTGGTCGGATCGTGCAGCGTGTACCCGCACTCGGGGCACCCTCCGTCGAGCACGAAGGTCCAGTCACGAGTGTCGGGATCGGCGGGTTCGGGCGCGATGTCCATAGCCCCATGGTGCCGCTGTACGGGCTCTTCCGGATCTGGAGCGCTGTCCCGGCTACCCGGACGGATCGTGCGTGTGGTCGTCGAGTTCCTCTCCGGCCCGCGGGCAGAGAATCCTCACCGGATGAGCAAGCCGCTGCGTTACGAGCTGGAGGGCCTGCGCAGCGCCCGCCGCGGCGACTACCGCATCCTGCTCCGTGTCGACGACGAGCACCGTGTCCTCCTGATCGTCGGCGTCGACCCCGCGCCCACATCTACCGACCCGGAGACCGCTGAGCTGGTCCTGCGGCTGGGCTACGCACGGCTGCAGCGGTCCGTGCAGATCACCCCGGACGTAGCCGTAGCGGTTGCCCGTGTTCGCCGGCGGCGAGGACATGACGCGGGGTTCGCCGAATCGTCGATCGTCCGAGGCTGCAATTCGGTACGAGGATTCCTCTCCGCGCCGGCTGACGTTCACGGATTGCGGTGATCGGTCACGCGTACGGCGGCGCAAGGAACCGGGAAGCACGGTATCCGCGTCGGGCGGCTCTATATGGTGGCGCGCAGGGTGCAGACCACCCCGGCGTGATCACTCAGCTTTCCGGCCTCGTCACTGCCGGCCCAGGTCCGCAGACCGGTGCAGGGCAGGTCGGAGGCAAGGTGATCGATCAACGGTCCGTGCTCGACCTCGCCGCCGGTGTGCAAGGTCCATCGGTCCGTTACTTCGAGCAGCCGCTCGAACACCCGGATGGGTTGGCGTCGCCGGGGGATCCGCTGGTTGAAGTCGCCGGCGACGATCGTGGGGATCCGCGGGTCGAACTGGGCCGCCAGCTTCTCGATCTGGCCGCAGCATTCGAGGTGCTCGGACCAGTTCGTCGCATCCCGGCGCCCGGTGGTCACATGCGCGCTCGCCCACGGGATGCACACCGCCAGCACCCGGATCGGGCCGAGTGGGGCGTCGGCGATCGCGGTCAACACGCGACCGGCCCCGGCCCCGGTGGGCAAGGTAGTGAGGTCGGTGAGCGGCCACCGGGACCACAGCAGCGTCTTGCGGCGCAGCGGATGCGCGGTGGTGTCGTAGCCCCAGTCGGTACCGGCGTCGGCGACATGACCGCCGTCGGGGAGCAGGTCGCGTTGGCCTTCGGTGACGATCAGCAGGTCCGCATCCGCCTCGCGCAGCAGGTGCCGGATGCGCTGTCCGCGGGGGCTGGAGGCGGTGGCCCACATGGTGTTCCAGGTCGCGACGGTCAGTTCGGTGTTCTCCACACCGGCACTGTACGAACAGGCGGCGACACGACCGACAACCCACACGGGTGACGTGTCCCCACCTTCGGAGTCCGAATAGCGTTCGGTCTCGCAGTTACCTTCCGAAGATCGACAGCACTATGGATCAGGGTGACTCGGTAGAGATCGAGCCGGGCAAGGCCTGGGTGCGGGGAGGGTGCGCGATGGTGGCAGTCGGTGCTGTGATGAGGAGGTGATCGATTCTTCTTGCGGGCCGAGCCTGCCCTCCGCTGTCGGTACCGGCACGCGGGAGGGAGAGGGGTGGGAGCAGGCGCTCGCGTCCCGGGTGGTGGTCGAGCGAGCTACGGGTGTGTTGATGGAACGTCATCGCCTGACCGCCGAGGATGCCGGTGGTGTGTTGGTGTCGGCGTCGCGGGAGGCGGGGATGCCGCTGCTGGAGTTGGCGCAGTCGGTGCTCGGTTCGGGCCGGACCGACGAGCCGCCGGTGATCCGGAAGATGTTGGCACGTCCTGGCGAACCCGCCGCGTTGCAGCGCGCGATCGCCTTCATCGACGCTCACGCCGAGTCCCGGATCCGGCTGGCGGACATCGTCGCGGCTGCCGGGATCGGTGCGCGGGCGCTTCAGTACGATTTTCTGCGCCACCATCAGATCACGCCGCTCGGCTACCTGCGCCGGGTGCGGCTGGAACGAGCCCACCGCGATCTGCTGGCTGCGGATCCGGCCGGCGGTGACACCGTGTCCGCGATCGCGGCCCGTTGGGGCTTCGCCAAGACGGGACGTTTCGCCGAGCAGTACCGTGCCGCCTACGGCCGGCTCCCCAGCCAGACCCTGTCCGCGTGACCGACCGCCCTTCGGCGCCGGGGCGGAGCGGCCCCGGATCGGATCGTTCGGGTGCTGGAACGGACCCCGGTATTCGTCGTCGCCGCCGTCGAAAACGAATACACTGACCCCCGGAACGAACAGATGTGGTGGGTGTGTTCCGCCTGGGTGCACCGCAGGTGCGCTCCGGGCGCCGAGTGTGCCGGTGGGGCTCCGAGGGCGGTCCGCCGCCTTCCTGCTCCCTGCGGTGGCCGCGCCCGGTCACAACCGCCGACGGGGCGGGTCGCGCCCTGGCGCAGGGGGCTGGGGACGCCCATGCCCGCCTCCGTCGGCGGTCGGGTCGTTCTCGGCCGAACCCGGGTCGCCTCGCCGGAACTGCGAAGTTCGCCGTCCGTTTTCCCCTATCCGGAGGATCCGTCTCGATCGCTCCCGGCGCCGTCGTTGCGGTCGCCGTCGTCGTGATCGGTGGCGTGGCCGGGGTCGGTTCGTGGGGTGGGGCGGTGCCGGTCCGGGTGGGTGCCGTCCGGGCGGGCCGCCGACGGCGCACAGCCGTCGGTGGCGGCCGACGGTGGCAGGTCGGTGGAATACGGAGCGCGCGGTGGGGCGAGTTCGTCGAGCCGTTCGTTGATCGCGTGGGCGAGGAGGTCGTGCTGCAACGGCGGCAGTGGCAGCAATCCGCTGAGATACGCCTCGATCTCCACCTTGCCGGCCTCACCACCGAGACCGAAATACCGCAACCACAACTGCTCGACACTCAACCCACTGGCCCGTAGCGCCGCCAGGAACCGGTGGCGATCGCTGCCGTCGGGCATACTCCGCATCGGGCGGGGGCGGTGCTCGGGATAGTGTTCCATCGCGCGACTCACGACTGCTCGAAGACAGTAGCGAGGATCGCCGCGGCCACCTCCCGCATCGGGGTGTGCTCACGCTCGGCGGACGCGAGCATCCATCGCAGCGCCTCGTCCGCGCCGAGGTGCTCGCGCAGCATCACGATCCCTTTGGCGGTGGCGATCAGGTCCCGGGTGCGTAGCGCCTCCTTGAGCTGATCGCCGAGTCGCTCGGAGCCGGCGAGGGTGGACGCGTTTGCCAACAGCAGAGCGACCTGGGCGGCGAACCGCCGCAGTAGATCCTCGCTGGCGCCGGTGTAGGCATGCGGACGCGCCGAATACACCTTGATCGCACCGAGCGTGCGGTCGGCCGAGACCAACGGGGCGCTGAGCACGGCACCCATTCCGGCTCGCGCGGCCAGTGCCGACCACCGCGGCCATCGCGATTCGGTCGCCAGATCGTCGACCCGCACCATGACCCGGTCCCGCAGCGCAGTCAGGCACGGTCCTTCCCCGAGTTCGTACTGCAGCGCATCGAGCCGCTCGACCACCGGATCGGTCGCCGCCGTCGTGGTCTCGGCGCCGTCTCCGGCGAGCAGCGTGATGCCGGCCCCGACCGAACCGGGCAGGGTGTCCTTGGTCAGCGAGGTGGTCAACTCCACCACACTCGAGAGGGTCTGTTCCGACAGCGCCAGCCCCGACATTCCCGCATAGACCGCGGCCAGGGCGTCCGACTCCGGCTTTCGTGGAGGCGTCATCGCGTGCCTCCTTCGGCCGGTTCCCGCGGCCGCCGCTGCGACCCGCTCACCTCGAACCTACCCGTCTCGGTGCGTCGATGCGATGCTTGCCCGCCTCGGTCACCGCCGGCTCGGATCCGGTGCCGACTCGCGCGCCTGTCCGCCTGCGCGCGGACATCCACTCCCAGGGTGTGCCGAAAAACGAATATGCTTACCCGAAAGCGAAGTCGTGCGGTGGTCGACCTGTTCGCCGACGGTTTCACTCAGCCGGGGATCTACTGTGCCAGAGACCGCGAGGACCGCTATGCACCGGCATCCGCTCGATCCGTCGATCACTTCCACCGTCTGCTGGTATCGGCAAGCTCCGGCCACCGCCGCAGAGATCACCTCGCTGCGCCGCGCCCTGGCCGGCTGGCTCGCCCGCATCGGTGTCGACGACCGATGCCGCCAGGACGTCGTCGCCGCGGTGTACGAGGCGTTGGCCAATGTCGTCGAACACGCCTACCCCGGCCGGGACGCCGGCGTCCACGGTGGGGTGGTGGAGGTGGATGCGACCTTCGTCGCCCACGAGCAGGACCTGGAGATCACCGTCGCCGACCACGGCCGGTGGCGAGCCGGGATGCGCGCGTCTCACACCGGGTCTCGGGGCCGGGGGCTGGAGCTGATCGCGGCGCTCACCACCCACACCCGGGTGAGTACCGCCGGAACCGGCACCACGGTCACCATGTCCTGGCAGGCGGACCTGCCGGTCTGACTGCGGCGCAGGCTCGGTACGGACTGCCTCCGAGCGACGGGTCGTCGAAAATACCGCCCAACCGGTTGTTCACGCGCGTATGGTCCCCTTGTGGGGGAGACATTGTGGCCGGTCGACACGGATTCCGTGTCCGTGCCCGGGTATCGGTGCCCGGCGTGTGGGGCCGACGCTGTCGCCGTGGCCGAGGTGATGTCGTTTGCGGACGGCTCCCGCCGCGACATCGGCGTCGTGGGGTTCTGCGCCCGCGGGTGCGGCTGGGGAGGGCGACTCGGATAACGACATCCCCGCGACGCACGAGCCGGGCACGGGAAGGGCGGTCTGCAGGTCCGGGGCGGCGACAGGATCGAGCCTGCGCGCAGCTCGCGCCGTCGAGTCGTGTCAGGCGAATCCCTCACAGTGCTGTCATGCACTCGGTATGATCTCTCACAGCCACCGTCACCCCCCTGCACGGTGGCCCAGACCCCGCCGGAGTTGCCCCAAGCTCTCTCCGGCGGGG
Organism: Rhodococcus sp. P14; assembly: GCF_000256505.1. NCBI lineage: Bacteria > Bacillati > Actinomycetota > Actinomycetes > Mycobacteriales > Nocardiaceae > Rhodococcus > Rhodococcus sp. P14. Next base: position 5,960 of record NZ_AJFC01000309.1, read on the forward strand.
TTTGTCGTCCCACGAACTCCGTCCTCTTCACGGCTCTGCTGCCGCATCCGACACGCCGGCCGGTCCGGGGGCCGCGCGTGCACGACTCGACCCCCGCCTCCGCGACGTCGCCGACGGTTCGATACCTCGGTGCGCCGACCGCGCGGCACAGGTGTGCAGAGGACCAGCCCGCCCTGTGACAAGGGCCACGCTGCACGGTAGGTTGGTGTAACCGCCAGAACTACTCACCAGTAGGGGTTCGACATGCCAGCTCCCAGCGCTGCCACCTTCGCTCGGTTGGCCGAGCTCATCGCCATCCCGGACGCGGCGAGCCGTCCCACCCGCTCGGTCGTGGAAGCTTTCACCGGTCGTGAACTCGCGACGGTCCCGGTCGGCACCGCCGACGACGCCAGAGCCGCCCTCGAGCGTGCCCGCGTCGCGCAGGCCGACTGGGCGCGCCGCTCCGTCGAGCAACGCGCCGAGATCTTCCACCGCTACCACGACCTCGTGCTGGCGCACCGCGAAGAGCTGATGGACATGGCCCAGGCCGAGACCGGCAAGGCTCGCGCCTCGGCGCAGGAAGAGGTCCTCGACATCGCCCTGACCGCGCGCTACTACGCGCGGACCGCTCCCAAGCTGCTGCGTCCGCGCCGCGCCACGGGCATGCTGCCCGGCCTGACGAGGACCACCGTGCACTACCACCCGAAGGGGGTCGTGGGGGTCATCGCGCCGTGGAACTACCCGATGACCCTCGCGGTCTCCGACGCGATCGCCGCACTGCTCGCCGGCAACGCCGTCGTCCTCAAGCCCGACAGCCAGACCCCCTACTGCGCGCTGGCCGTCGTCGAACTGCTCTACCGGGCCGGCCTGCCGCGCGACCTGTTCGCCGTCGTGCCCGGACCCGGCTCCGTCGTGGGCACCGCCCTCGTCGAGAACGCCGACTACCTGATGTTCACCGGCTCCTCGCAGACCGGCAGCCTCCTCGCCGAGCAGGCGGGCCGTCGCCTGATCGGGTTCTCCGCCGAGCTCGGTGGCAAGAACCCGATGATCGTCACCGCCGGGGCGAATCTGCGTGAGGTCACCGACGCCGCCGTGCGGGCGTGCTTCTCCAACTCCGGGCAGCTGTGCATCTCCATCGAACGGATCTACGTCGAGAAGTCCGTCGCCCCCGAATTCATCCGCATGCTCGGCGAGCGGGTGCGGAACATGACGCTCGGCCCGGGCTACGAGTACGGCGTCGAAATGGGCAGCATGGTCAACGAGACCCAGGTCAAGGCCGTCTCCGGACATGTCGACGACGCGGTCGCCAAGGGCGCCACCGTCGTGGCCGGCGGCAAGGCCCGGCCCGACCTCGGCCCGCTGTTCTACGAGCCGACGGTGCTCACCGACGTTCCCGAGGACGCCGAGTGCTACCGGGAGGAGACGTTCGGTCCGCTCGTGTCGGTGTACCCGGTGGACAACGTCGAGGAGGCGATCCGCCGCGCCAACGACACCGAGTACGGGCTCAACGCCAGCGTGTGGGCGGGCACCAAGGCGCAGGGCGAGGCGATCGCGGCGCGGGTGCGGGCCGGCACCGTCAACGTCGACGAGGGCTACGCGCCCGCATGGGGCAGCACCGACGCACCGATGGGCGGCATGGGCATCTCGGGCATGGGCCGGCGCCACGGCGCGGAGGGCCTGATCAAGTACACCGAGCCGCAGACGATCGCGACGACCCGGGTGATGAATCTCGGTGGACCCCGCGGGGTTCCGCCGAAGCTGTGGTCGAAGGTGATGCCGCCGTTCGTCAAGGCGATGCAGTGGCTGCCGGGTCGGTGACCCGCGGCATTTCGCCGAGCCGGACACGAACGGTGCGACGAACGGGATAATCCTGGTGTGGGCGATCGCCAGGTGCTGCACGGTGCGACGGCGAATCTCCGCGTCCAGCGGCGCCGTCTGCTCGCGTGGTACCTGGCGATCAGCACCGGGCTCGTCGCAGTAGGAATCGTTGCGGCCCTGCTCGATCCAGCGGTCGCGCGATCCGGCAGCTTCGCCGGCATGGCCTCGGCGCTGGCGTTGGGCATCGCCGGGCTGGTGATCCTGCGGTGGACGCCACGGCGTCTGGGGCGCACCCCCATCGTCGCCGCCACCGCGTGCGCGGTCGCCGCGATGCCGGCGGTGATCGCGTTCCACGTCGACCCCTCCCGCATCCTCATCAGCGTCATGGGCTCGATGTTCCTGTCGATGTATCTCGCGGCGTTCTGGCCGCCGCGGCAGGCCGTCCTGTGGATCGGGACGCTCACCGCCGCCACCCTCGGCGCCGCGGCCCTGGCCCCGACGCGCCTGCTGTGGGTCGGTTACGTGGTCGTCGCCGCGGCGCTGCTCGGCTCCGGTGCGATCTTCGGGGCCGTCGGGCGCCTGCTGGTGAACGCGGCGACCCGAGATCCGCTCACCGGGCTGCGCAACCGCGCCGGCCTCGACCTCGAACTGCGATCGCGGCCGCGCGACCGCGGCGCCTGGGTCTGCCTCGGTCTGCTCGACGTCGACGGGTTCAAGGCGTTCAACGACGAGCACGGGCATCCCGCGGGAGACGCCCTGCTCCGCGACGCCGCCGAGGCGTGGGCGCAGCAGGTGCCGCGCGGCGGGATCCTGGCCCGCCTCGGCGGCGACGAATTCCTCGTCGTCCTCCCGGACACGGACGAGGAGGAAGGGCGCGCGGTGCTCGAGGGCCTGGCCCGCGCGAATCCCGTGCCGGTCAGCTTCGGGGTCGCAGCCGGCGTCGTCAGCGACCCCATGGACCTGTACCACGACGCCGACATGGACCTGTATCGGGCGAAGGCCGCGGCCTGGGCTCAACTGCCGGACCGGCTGGCCCCGTTGCCCCTGCCGGATGTCCTCGATCTGCTGCCCGTCCCCATCCTCGCCGTGCGCGACGGCGGGACCGTCGCCTACGTCAATCCGTGCTTCGCCACGCTGTTCGGCGTCGACGCCCGGAACGTGGAGAACCGGCCGCTGCACGAGGTCCTCACCGGCGGCACCTGGCCCGACAGGTCTGTCACCGTCCGCTCGCTGCACGACCGGACCGGGCAGCTGTGCGAGTTCGGCCGGCCGGACGGGACCGTGGTGCAGGCGACGGTCGGCGCCGCCCGGATCCGGTGGGAGAACACCCTGGCGACGCTGGTGGTGCTCGGCGACGTCACCGAACAGCCCAGTTACGTGTCCCGGTGACCGCCGCTCGGTGACCGCGCGGATCCGGTTCGGCGACTACCCTTTCAGGTGTGCCGCGCACGGTGACGCTGTTCCTCGCCGGGGACGTGATGACCGGCCGGGGCGTGGACCAGATCCTCCCGCATCCCGGAGGGCCGAGGTTGCGGGAGTCCTACGCGCAGGACGCCCGGGACTACGTCGAGCTCGCCGAGACCCGCAGCGGGGTGATCCCGCGGCCGGCGGGCTTCGACTGGCCGTGGGGCGTCGCGCTGCCGGTGCTCGACGAATGCGCCCCGGACGTGCGGGTCGTCAACCTGGAGACGTCCGTGACCACGTCGCGGGACTACGCCCCGGACAAGGGCATCCACTACCGGATGAACCCGGCGAACGTCGGGGTGATCACCGTCGCGCGGGTCGACGTGTGCACGCTCGCCAACAATCACGTGCTCGACTTCGGTGTCCGTGGTCTGCGCGAGACCGTCGAGGTCCTCACGGCGGCGGGACTGCGGCTCGCCGGTGCGGGCGACGACGACCGGGCGGCGTGGCGGCCGGCGACGGTCGCCGCCGGATCGCCCCGGGTGCGGGTGTGGTCGGTCGGTGCGGTGTCGAGCGGGATCACCCCGTCGTGGGCCGCCACGCCGACGCGGCCGGGAGTGGCCCTGCTGCCGGTGTCGGAGGCGGGCGCCGACGAGCTGCTCGCCCGGATCGACGCCGACCGCGGGGCCGGCGACGTGGTGGTGGTGTCGGTGCACTGGGGTTCCAACTGGGGCTACGCCGTGCCGGACGCGCACGTGCGGTTCGCGCACCGGCTGATCGACGGCGGCGTCGGCGTGGTGCACGGGCACTCGTCCCATCACCCGCGCCCGCTGGAGATCTACCGCGGCAAGCCCGTGCTGTACGGGTGCGGCGACCTGATCAACGACTACGAGGGCATCGGCGGTTACGAGCGCTTCCACGACGAGCTGCGGCTGCTGTACCTCGTCACCCTCGACGCGGACACGGGGGAGCTGCAGGAGGTGCGGATGCTGCCGGTGCAGGCGCGGCGGATGCGGCTCGAGCACGTCACGCAGTCGCAGCAGCGGTGGTTGCGCGCGACGCTCGCGGAGGCGTCGGTCGGCTTCGGCACCCGCCTGCAGGCCGGGGACGACGATCCGTGGATCCGGATCGCCCGCTGAGGCCGCGTGGTCAGCCGCCGGGACGCGGCACGGGCACACCGTCGACGACCAGGTCCACCTTCTCGTCGTAGAACGCGACGTGGCCGGCGATCGGTGCGACGGCGGGAAGGGGATCCGGGTACGACCACGCGAGGTTCTCGGCCCCCGGTGGTCCGGTGAAACTCCAGTACCGGGCCGTGCCCTTGTAGGGGCACTCGGTGTGCAGGTCCGTCTCCTCGAGCACCGAGAAGTCGACGTCCGCGGACGGGAGGTAGTACCGCACGGGCAGCCGGGTTTCGAACAGCAGCACGGGCTTGCGGGTCTCGGCGACGACCGCGCCGGCGATCGACACCTGCACGTGCCGGCTGCTGGGCAGCGCCTCGACGCGGTGGTACGGGTTGCGGAGACGAACGGAGATTTCCGGGTCCTCCTCGTGTCGGGTGCCTCGACCCGACGGTACCCCGACAGTCCCTGCGCCGGGGCCCGGATCACCCGGCGGACACGCGCTCGTCGTCGCGCGTGACGGCGTAGACGTCCGGGTCGAACGCCGACACCCGGCGCCGGAGCGCGGCCGACGACCACGGCCAGTTGAAGCTGTTGCGGCCGTTGACGTCGAAGAAGTAGCTGCGGCATCCGCCGGAGTTGTAGACGGTGCCCGGAAGGGCGGCCTGAACCTCGTCGTCGAAGGCGTCCTGGGCCTCCCGGCGCACCTCGAGGGTGCGCCAGCCGCGGCGCAGGGCCGTGTCGATGGCCGTCACGACGTGGTCGAGCTGGGCTTCGAGGATGAGGAAGGCCGAGGTGTGGCCGGTGCCCAGGCTCGGTCCGAGCAGGACGAACGCGTTGGGGAAGCCCGCGACGGACGAGCCGAGGTACGCCCGGGGGCTGCCCTGCCAGTGCTCGTCGAGACTGCGGCCCCGCCCGTCGAACACCCGGCCCGCGATGGGCATGTCGAGGATGTGGAAGCCGGTGCCGAAGACGATCGCGTCGACCTCGGCTTCGCTGCCGTCCCCGGCGATCACGGTGGAGCCGCGGACCTCCTGCACCGCCGCGGGGTGGACCTCGACGTTGGGCCGCGTCAGGGCGGGGTAGTAGGTGTTCGACATGAGCAGCCGCTTGCAGCCGAGGGTGTAGTCGGGGGTCAGGGCCCGGCGCAGCCGCGGGTCGCGCACCTGCGCGCGGAGCTGCGCCCGGCCGATCCACTGCAGCCGACGCATGAGCCACGGGTGCCGGAAGCCGAGGCCGAGGGCCTCCATCAGGCCGTATTCGATCGCCTCGACCAGCCGTCGCGCACCCGGGAGACGGGTGAGCAGCCGGCGTTCGGCCGCGGACAGGTGCCGGTCGGGTTTGGGCAGCACCCACTGCGCCGTCCGCTGGTACAGGTGCAGGCGTGCGACGTCGGGAGCGATCTCGGGGACGAACTGGACCGCCGAGGCGCCGGTGCCGACGACGGCGACCCGTTTGCCGCGCAGGTCGTAGTCGTGGTTCCAGCGCGCGGAGTGGAACACCTCGCCGGGGAACCGGTCGAGACCGGGGATCTCGGGCACGAGCGGTTCGTTCCACGGCCCCGCGGCGGCGACGAGGAAACGCGCCCGGACGGTGCCGGCGGTGGTGGCGAGCGTCCAGCGGGCGTCGACGTCGTCCCAGTCCGCCCTCAGCACCTCGACGCCGAACCGGACGTGGGACGTCACGCCCTGTGCGGCGGCGGTGTGCTCGATGTAGCCGCGGATCTCCGGCTGCCCGGCGAACAGGCGGCTCCAGTCGCGGTTCCGCGCGAACGAGTACGAGTACAGCAGCGACGGCACGTCGCACGCGGAGCCCGGGTAGGTGTTGGCGCGCCACGTCCCGCCGAGACTGTCGGCCTTCTCGAGGACGACGACGTCGGTGATGCCGCGCCGTCGCAGGGCGATCGCCGCGCCGATGCCGGAGATCCCGGCACCGATCACCACCACCCGGTGTTCGTCCATCGTGTCGCCTCTCGTCTGCGTCCAATCCGAATACCGCCGGTATTCGAATAACCACAGTATCCGAGTTCGGGCCGCTCCGGTACCGTCGAGTCGTGGCACGACAGACCCGGCAGCAGACCCAGGCACGCACGCGCGAGGAGCTGCTCGCCACGGCCACCGAGCACTTCCTCGACCGCGGTTACGCCGCGGCGTCGCTCGAGCAGATCGCCGAGGACGCCGGCTATTCCAAGGGCGCGGTGTACTCCAACTTCCGCAACAAGGACGAGTTGTGTTTCGCGGTGCTCGACCGGATCCGGGCCGAGCGCATGGGGGAGATCGCCGCGACGCTCGAGGCCGGTGCGTCGCTCGACGACGTGGTGGCCGCCTTCGGCGCCTGGGCCGAGCGCACCATCGGCGACCGGCGCTGGACCCTGCTCGAGATCGAATTCTCGGTGCGCTCGCGGCACGACGAGGAGATCCGCTCCCGCATCGCGGCCGGGGCCGCCGGGGTGCGGACCCTGATCGCCGAACTGATTCGGTCGCTCGCCGCACGGTTCGGCCTCGAACCGGCGATCGAGCCCGAGCAGGCGGCGACGATGCTGCTCGGGCTCGGCATCGGCCTCGGCCTGCAGCGCGCGATCACCCCCGACCTGCCGGCCGCGGCCCTCACCGGCGCCGTGCGGGCAGTGCTGGGAGTGGGACGGTGAACGGTTCGATCCGTTACCGGGCCTGGTAGGTCAGGCAGTTGGCGGCGTGCTCGCCGCTGCCGCTGCCGCCGACCCGGATCTCGCTCGCGGTGCACTCGAGATCCTGGTTGTGCATGCAGTCCGCGCGCTGGCAGGCGCCGACCATGCTGGTGACGGTGTCCAGGCCGCCCTTCGTCGACAGCGGGATGAACGTCTCGCAGTCGGCGCTGCCGTTGTGGCCGGCGACGTTGATGGCGTAGGCGTGGCAGCCGTCGTGGTTGTAGGAGCAGGTGCTGACGCTGCACTCGGTGACGTGCGGCATTTCCATCGTGGTCATGATCGAACCTTCCCGAAGGGGGGTGTCCACTGAGGGCTGCCCACCATGCTAGTGCCGCACCGTGCCTCCGAACAGGGTGCTCGGACAACGGATGTCGTTGATACGCCGCCTATTTCGGGCACGCCGATGTTGCGCAATACCTGTCGGGTCGCGTCGTGCCCCGGCTCGGGTCCCGGTCGCCGGGCGCCCCACGTCCGTTGACATTGACGTCAATGTCCACGCATGCTGTGCGGGTGACCACGAGCGAAGCCCAGGAGCGGGCCCGATCCGCGCGCCGCGACAGCGACGGACCGCGTCGGCGGGAACTGCTCGACGCCGCCCGCGACTGCTTCGGTGAACTCGGCTACGAGCGCACCACCGTCGCGGTGATCACCGAACGCGCCGCCGTCTCCCGCGCCACCTTCTACGCCTACTTCTCCTCCAAGGAGGAGGTGTTCCGCGCCCTCGCCACCCTCGTGTGCCGGCAGTTCCTCGACGCCCAGCACGTGGAGGGACCGACGGTGGACGATCTGCGGGAGGTGCTGCGCACGACGACCCGGGCTTCCATCGAATCCATGTACGCCAACGGCCGCATTCTCGAGCTGATCGAGCACCGTGCCCGCCTCGACGACGAGGTGGGCAAGGAATGGGTGAGCGTGCGCGAGCGGCTCGTCGGGCGCTACGTCCGCTTCGTCGAGCGTATCGACGCCACCGGCGACGTCACGCTCAGCGCGCATCCCGAACGGATCGCGCGCACCCTCGTCGACGCCCAGCGCGTCGGCGCGGTGCGCCTGCTCGACGCCCCGAGACAGGAACAGCTCTCCTACATCGACGACATGATCGCGATGTCCGAACGGCTCATCGGCTTCCGCTGACCGGCCCCGACCGACAGGACCCCCGACACCCATGCTGCTCGTAGCCAACCGCGGCGAGATCGCGCTGCGCGTCGTCCGTTCCGCCACCGAACTCGGCATCGACACCGTCGCCGTGTATGCCGAGGACGACGCCGACAGTCCCCACGTCGCAGCCGCAACCCGCGCCGTCGCGCTGACCGGCGCCGGGCCGGCCGCCTACCTCGACGGCGCCGCCCTGCTGCGCGCCGCCACCGAGACCGGCTGCACCCTCGTCCACCCCGGATACGGATTCCTCAGCGAGAACGCCGAATTCGCCGAGTCCTGCGCCGCGGCCGGGGTGACGTTCGTCGGACCCGACCCGCAGGTGCTGCGGGTCTTCGGCGACAAGGCCGCCGCCCGCCGCGCCGCCGTCGCCGCCCGGGTGCCCGTGCTGCCCGCCACCGACGGGGGCGTCACCGTCGGCGCGGCCCGCGACTTCCTCGCCGCCCACCCCGGCGGCATCGTCCTCAAGGCCCTCGCCGGCGGCGGCGGCCGCGGCATGCGGGTGGTGCGCGACGTAGCGACCCTCGACGACGCCTTCCGCGCGTGTACCACGGAGGCGGAACACGGTTTCGGCCACGGCGCGTTGTTCGCCGAGGCCCTGTGCGACCGGGCCCGGCACATCGAGGTGCAGATCGTCGCCGCGGCCGACGACGCGGGCGGGGTGCGGGCCCTCGCGCTCGGCGACCGGGACTGCAGCGTGCAGCGGCGCCACCAGAAACTGGTGGAAGTCGCTCCCGCGCAACGGCTCGACGCGACCGTGCGACGCGCGCTGCACGAGGCCGCGGCCCGGCTCTGCGCGTCGGTAGGGTACCGCGGCCTCGCCACCGTCGAGTTCCTCGTCGCCGGCGATCAGGCGGTGTTCCTCGAGGTGAACCCGCGAATTCAGGTGGAGCACACGGTGACCGAGGAGGTCACCGGAATCGACCTCGTCGCGACGCAGGTGGCGATCGCCCGCGGTGCCCGGTTCGGCGAACTCGGCCTGCCCGGCGGCGTCACCGCCGACGGCGCCGGGGTGCGCGGCGAGCCCGCCGCCGCACAGGGCATTGCCGTCCAGGCCCGCGTCAACACCGAGACCATGCGCCCGGACGGGCGGGCCGTACCCGCGTCCGGCACGCTCACCGCGTTCACCCCGCCCACCGGCCCGGGCATCCGCGTCGACACCTACGGCCGTCCCGGGCTGACGACCAGCCCGCGCTACGACTCGTTGCTGGCCAAGGTGATCACCCACACCCGCATCGACGACTTCGCCGCGGCGCTGCGCAAGACGGACGCCGCACTCGGGGACCTGCTCGTCGCCGGGGTCGCCACCAACACCGATTTCCTGCAGAACATTCTGCGCGACAAGGACTTCGCCGCCTGCGACGTGCACACGTCGTGGCTGGACGAGCGGATCGCCGACCTCGCCGTCGCCGGCCCCGACGACGCACCCGTCGTCGCACCGGAACTGCACGCCGGGGAGGAGGCGGTGCGTGCCGACATGGTCGGCACCGTCGTCGAGACCGCCGCCGACGGCGACGCGCTCACCGCGGGCGCCCCCGTCGTCGTGCTCGAGGCGATGAAGATGCAGCACGTGGTGTCCGCGTCCGGACCCGCCACCGTGGTGCGGCTGCTGGTGCGGCCCGGACAGACCGTGCAACCGGGGGAGGTGCTCGCTGTGGTGCGCGCCGGGTCCGGCGACGCGGCCACCGGCGACGGGGACGCGCGGGACCTCGACGCCGTACGCGACGACCTCGCCGAGATCCGGGACCGGCACGAGCGCACCCTCGACGCCGCCCGCCCCGACGCCGTGGCCAAACGGCACCGGATCGGCCGCCGCACCGCGCGGGAGAACATCGCCGACCTCGTCGACGACGGCACCTTCGTCGAGTACGGGCCGCTCGTGCTCGCCGCGCAGCGCAGCCGGCGCAGCGAAGAGGACCTGATCGCCAACACCCCCGCCGACGGCCTCGTCGGCGGTCTCGCCCGCATCGACGGCGCCGAATCGGTGGTGCTCTCCTACGACTACACCGTCCTCGCCGGCACGCAGGGCATGCGCAACCACGCCAAGACCGACCGGCTGCTCGAGCTCGCCGCACGACGCGAGGTGCCGCTCGTGCTGTTCGCCGAGGGCGGCGGCGGACGCCCCGGCGACGTCGACGCCGGACCCGGCCAGGGCCTGGAACTGTCGACGTTCCGGGCGATGGCCGCCCTGCGCGGGCGCGTGCCGACGATCGCGGTGGTCTCCGGTCGGTGCTTCGCCGGCAACGCCGCCCTCGCCGGCGTGTGCGACGTGCTGATCGCCACCCCCGAGGCCAACATCGGCATGGGCGGGCCCGCGATGGTCGAAGGGGGCGGCCTCGGCGTCTTCCGGCCCGAGGACATCGGCCCGGTCGACGTGCAGCGCCGCAACGGCGTCGTACACCTCGCCGCGCGCGACGAGGCGCACGCCGTCGAACTGGCCCGGCACTACCTCGGCTACTTCACCACCGCGGCGGACGACTGGCAGGCCCCCGATCCGCGGCTCGCGCGGCACGCGGTTCCGGAGAACCGGTTGCGCGCCTACGACGTGCGCGCCGCGATCGACGCGGTCGCCGACGTCGGCTCGGTGCTCGAACTGCGCGGCGACTACGGCGTCGGCATCGTCACCGCCCTGATCCGCGTCGAGGGTGCGGCGTACGGGGTGCTCGCCAACAGCAGCCACCACCTCGGCGGCGCGATCGACGCCGAGGCCGCCGACAAGGCCGCCGACTTCCTCGAACTGTGCCAGGCGCACCGCCTGCCCGTCGTGAGCCTCTGCGACACACCGGGATTCATGGTCGGGCCCGAGTCGGAGAAGGAGGCCACGGTCCGCCGGTTCGGCCGGCTGTTCGTCGCCGGTGCGCGCCTGACCGTCCCGTTCGGCACGATCATCCTGCGCAAGGGCTACGGTCTCGGCGCCATGGCGATGGCCGGCGGCTCCTTCCACGCCCCCGAGTTCACGGTGGCATGGCCCACCGGCGAGATCGGCGGCATGGGACTCGAGGGCGCGGTGCGGCTCGGCTTCCGCAAGGAACTCGAGGCCGCACCCGATCAGGCCGCGCGCGACGAACTGTTCGCGCAGCTCGTCGCCGCCGCCTACCAGCACGGCAAGGCGTTGCAGGCCGCGACGATCTTCGAGCTCGACGACGTCATCGATCCCGGCGACACTCGGGCCTGGGTGTCGCGGCTGCGCATGTCCTGAGCCGGGCTGGGGTACCCGTCCGGCACCGACGTGAGGAGGTGGCGGTGAGCAGGCAACCGGGAGCCGAGGAGTTCGTGCCGGACAGCACCGATCTGGCCGAGCTCGCCGCCGCGGCGGGCGGCT
>NZ_AJFC01000310.1:0-6844 GCF_000256505.1 Rhodococcus sp. P14
ACCGGAACGCCGAACGCACCGTGTTCGGCGCCGGACCGGCGAGCGCCCGGCTCGTGCTCGTCGGCGAGCAGCCCGGCGATCAGGAGGACCGCGCGGGGGAGCCGTTCGTCGGCCCCGCCGGGCGGCTGCTCGAACGGGCGCTCGAGGAGGCGGGCATCGACCGCGGCGAGGTGTACGTGACCAACGCGGTCAAGCACTTCAAGTTCGAGCGGGCCGCGGCCGGCGGGCGCCGCATCCACAAGAAACCGGCGCGCGGCGAGATCGTCGCGTGCCGGCCCTGGCTGGTCGCCGAGCTGCAGGCCGTGCGACCCGACGTGCTCGTGTGCCTCGGCGCCACCGCGGCCCAGTCGCTGCTCGGGCCGTCGTTCCGGGTGACCGCCCACCGCGGGGAGATCCTGCACCCGGACGTGCGGGTCCCGTCGGATCCGGCCGTCGTCGCCACGATCCACCCGTCGGCGATCCTGCGCGGACCGAGCGCGCAGCGGGAGGAGGCGCTCGCCGGGCTGGTCGCCGACCTGAGGGTGGCCGCCGGCGTGCTGTAGGCATCCTGCCGCAGCGCCGGTCCGTGGTTCAGTCGTCCGTGGTTCAGTCGTCCATGGTTCAGTCGTCGGGGTCCGTCCCGGCGAGGGCGTCCTGCACCCGCCGGGTCGCGGCCCCGTCCCAGCCCTCGGGGGCCAGGATGTCCGCCCACAGCTCGGCGGCCTCGGGACCGTAGGCGTGCCCGAACCCGGACGGCACGTCCGCGGAGAACACCATGTCCAGCGTGACCTGCCAGAACGTGACGAACGGCAGCCAGCGCATCCCGGGGTCCACATCCGGGCCGAGCGGTTCGCGCAGCCAGTCCGGCCGCTGCAGCAGCAGCCGGAACGACCACCAGGTGATCGGATCGCTCGCGTGCTGCCAGAACACCACGCGGGGGAACTCCCACGGCCCCGGCAGGTCCGCGTCGCCGGGCCGGGACGCGAACCGGATGTTGCGGCCGTCGTCCACCACGGGCAGCCGCTCGAGGGAACCGGGGTCGCGGTCCGCGGTGATCCGGCCCCACGGCTGCGCGAAGTTGGGGGTGCCCACCAGCAGCGCCCCGTCGGTGCGCGCCACGATGTCCTGACCCGACGCGAACGCGGCCTGCCCGCCGTACGAGCCGAGGCTCTCGCCGAACACCACCAGCTTCGGGCGTTGCCCCTCGGGCCGGGCCGACCACTGCCGGTACACCGCGTCGAACAGCGCTCGCCCGGCCTGCTGCGGAGTGTCGCGGTCGGCGACGAACGACAGCGCGCTGGGCAGGAACGAATACTGCATGGCGGCGATCGCCGAGTCCCCGCTGTTGACGTACTCGAAGGCCCCCGCGACGTTCGCGTTCACCCAGCCGCGGCCGGTGGTGGTCACCACCGCCAGCACGCGGCGGTCGAAGGCGTTCGTGCGTTCGAGTTCGGCGACGACCCGCTCGGCGATGCCCTCGACGGAGTCCGCGGATTCGCGCCCGGCGTACACGCGGATCGGGGTGCGCGCGGGCGCGCCGGTGACGGCTTCGATCTGCTCGGCGGTGGGGCCGCCCGCGACGAAGGTGCGGCCCTCCCGGCCGAGGCTGTCCCACGGCTCGTTCGACGCCGGCGACCCGGACCGTTCCGTCAGCCGGGGCTGGGTGACGCCCTCGGCGGTGCCGGTGTCGGCGACGGCCGCCGACCGCTCCGCGACGCCGAGCAGGACCCGGTCGACGGCGCCGTCGAGCACGAACACGGCCAGCACCACGACGACGAGCACCGCCGCCAGGCGGGCGACGGGACCGGGCACGAACCGGCCGGCGAAGCGGGTCAACCGGTCGGTGCCCCGGCGCACGGCGCGGGCCGCCGCGAGCAGCAGCAACGCGACGGCCAGCGCGATCAGCAGCACCAGCAGGTAGAAGGCGCGCTGCGCTCGCGGCACGCCCACCAGATCGCGGACGATCTGCTGCCACCACGACCCGAGCACCAGGAAGGTCGGCGCCAGGACCAGCGCCGCGCCGGCGAGCACCCACCAGCCGATCCGCCGGGTCCGCTCGGACCAGTGCGGCTCGACGCCGCAGCGCCGGACCACCCAGGCGATCAGGCAGCCCACCCCGTAGCCGATGGCGACGCTGATTCCCGTCGCGACCGCCTGCAGGTACCACACGCGCGGCAGCAGCGACGGCGTCATCGACCCCACGAAGAACAGCAGCGCCAGCCCCAGGCCGACCGGGTGGAACCGGCGCCCGTAGCTGCGCAGCCGAGCGCGCGGCGCGCCCGCCCGCTCGTGCTCGAGTTCGGCCGCGGCGGTCAGCGCAGGGCCTTGGCCTTGAGCCGGTCGAACTCGTCGCCGGTGATCGTCCCGGCCTCGAGCAGGGCCTGGGCCTCGGCGATCTCGGCGGCGGGGGATCGTCCGGCCACCTTGCGGATGTAGTCGTCGGCGGCGTGCTGGGCCGCGTCGTGGGCGGCGGCGGACCGCTCGGCCATGCCGCGGCCCCGCACCAGCAGGTAGACGAAGGCGGTCAGGTACGGCAGGACGATCAGGAAGATGATCCACACGACCTTGACCACGGCGGACGTGGAGCGATCACGGAACAGGTCCGTCAGCACCTGGAACAGGATCAGCAGGTACGCGACGAACGCGAAGACGACCAGCGTGTACCACAACAGGTCCCACAACGAATCCAGCATCACACACGCCCTTCAGGTTCGGAGGTGCCCGGGAAACGGACGGAAAGGACACCCGGACGTAAACAGGTACACCGTCTTCGCCGCACATTGGAACACGGCGACGCGGAATGTGCGGCGGTGGCGCGAAATGCACCACGCCCATTCCGTGGGCGATCGCGCTCAGCGTGGTCGAGCCAGCGTGGTCGCGCTCAGCGTGGTCGAGCTCAGCGTGGTCGAGCTCAGCGTGGTCGAGCTCAGCGTGGTCGAGCTCAGCGTGGTCGAGCTCAGCGTGGTCGAGCTCAGCGTGGTCGAGCTCAGCGTGGTCGAGCTCAGCGTGGTCGAGCTCAGCGTGGTCGAGCTCAGCGTGGTCGAGCTCAGCGTGGTCGAGCTCAGCGTGGTCGAGCTCAGCGTGGTCGAGCTCAGCGTGGTCGAGCTCAGCGTGGTCGAGCTCAGCGTGGTCGAGCTCAGCGTGGTCGAGCTCAGCGTGGTCGAGCTCAGCGTGGTCGAGCTCAGCGTGGTCGAGCTCAGCGTGGTCGAGCTCAGCGTGGTCGAGCTCAGCGTGGTCGAGCTCAGCGTGGTCGAGCTCAGCGTGGTCGAGCTCAGCGTGGTCGAGCTCAGCGTGGTCGAGCCAGCGTGGTCGAGCTCAGCGTGGTCGAGCTCAGCGTGGTCGAGCTCAGCGTGGTCGAGCTCAGCGTGGTCGCAGCTCCGCCGGACTCACCCCGCGCACCGTGCGCAGGGCGCGACGCAGCTCGGCGCTGGACGCGAAACCGGTGATCGCGGCGATCTCGGCGACCGTTGTGCGGGTATAGCCGGGTTCCTGCAGAAGCGCCGCCGCGCGGTGCGCGCGCAGCCGCCGGATCTGGAACGCCACCGTGGTGTCGTGGGCTGCGAACGCGCGCTGCAGGCTTCGCAACGACAGCTGCAGGCGTTCCGCGATCACGGTGGGGGTCAGCGTCGGGTCGTGGTGATGGGCTCGGATCAGGGTGAGGGCGCGGGCGTAGACGCTGCCACGCAGCTCACCCGAATCGGCGCCGTACCCGAGCGACTCGTGGTGCAGACCCACGACGAGCTCGATCAGGGCGTTCTCCACGCTGCGGGGGGCCGCGGTCGTGTTGTGGCGACCGCGTTCACGAAGCATGGTCATCCCCACCGCATTGAGCGCGTGCACCGACATGGTGGGCTTTGCCGGCCCGAACGTCACGGACGTCTCCTCGAGATCGAGTCCGCGTTCTTCGAGCCGGTGCCGGGGGATGCGCACGAGGAGAAGGTCCGACCCGTCCGCATCCACGGCCTCGTATCGGTTCCACCCGACCTGCAGGACGATCCGGCCGACCTCGATGTGCACGCGGGTCGTCCCGTCGTCGACCACCTGCTTGCCGGACAGCATCAGACACAGGTTGGCGACCTCGCCGTCCTCGACGAGGCCGGGCAGAGCACGATGCGGTGACATCTGCACCCGGCCGACGGTGAGCGCCCCGACGTCGCAGATCTCCATCCGGAACCGGAACTGCGTCACGTCGGGGACGGACAGCTCGGTGCGGTTCCCGGCATCGGGGGCCATCGCCTCGAAGCCGTGCCGACCCCGCAGTTCGATCTTCCGATACACCGTCGCTCCTTCCGCCTCGGCGCGTCCGTGGCCCGGTGCGTCAGCGTGGCACGCGGCACCGGCCGTGGCATGGCATACGGGCAGACGGACAGCTCACACTCGGCGGACGATCGGGGACGAAGGTCTCTGGCGTCGCCTCCCCGGCCGGATCATGCTGGACCCAGCGGGCGCCCGCACCGCCGAGTCGGCGTCCCGGGAGGCCGACGGTGTCCACTCCTGATCCGTACACACCCCAGCTCCGGCGCGACGGTCCGCGACGTCCGGACACGGCATCGACGGTGCTGCTCGCCTGCGGGATCGTGTCGTCTCTGCTGTACGTGGGGGCGCACGAGGTACTCGCGGCCGCCCTCTACGACGGCTACAACCGCTTCGATCAGGCGATCAGCGAGCTGACGTCGATCGGCGCGCCGACCCGGGCGCCCCTGACCGTCGCGGGATTCGTGTACGACGCGCTGATCGTCGCCTTCGGGATCGGTGTGTGGCGCACGGGCCGCGGCGTCCGCCCCCTGCGCATCGCGGGAGTTCTCCTGGTGGCCTATGCATTCGTGGGACCGCTGTGGTTGCCGTTCCCGATGACGGGACGCGAGGACATCGAGGCCGGGGCAGCGATGCCGCTCGCCGACACCATGCACCTGGCGCTCAGCGTGGTGACGGTGTCGCTGTGGTGCGCGCTCATCGGATTCGCGGCCGCGGCCTTCGGCACCTGGTTCCGGGTGTACTCGGCCGGCACGGTCGCGACGATCCTCGTGTTCGGCGCGTGGACGGGCCGGTACGTCCCGGCCGTCGCCGCCGCCGAACCCACCCCCGGCATGGGCGCGGTCGAACGGGTGATGTTCGGTGCGTTCGTGCTGTGGATCGCGGTGCTGGCGGTCGTCCTGCTCGCCGGCCACCCGGCGTCATCGCGTGCCGAGAGACGTGCCGTCGCCCGGGGCGAGCCGGCGTGAGACCAGCGCACCGAGCGTGCCGTCCTGCGCGAGCGCACGCTGCGCATCCTCGAGTTCACCGCGCAGCACGTCGTCGCCGAGGCGCACCGCGAGCGCGATCTCCTCGCGGGTGATGTCGTACTCGACGACGTCGACGTGGGGGCGGACGCGCGTGAGCCACCTCAGCACGGGACCGAGTTTCATGAAGGCGTCGCAGCCGCCGGTCGACAGCTCGTCCCGGGCACGGTCGATCTCGTGGTACGCATACACCCGGATCCCGCCGATACGGCCTTCGGCGAGAAGGCGTTTCACCACCGGCTCGCTGGTGTTGCCCTGCTGCACCACGACGGTCAGGCCTGCCAGGTCCGCCACCCCTCTCACCGCGGGATGACGGGCGGTGTCCACCGCCTGACGGGCGGTGTCCACCGCCACGGACTGCCCGGACCCGAAATACGGCGCGCAGAACGCAGCCCGCTCCCGGCGCGATTCGGTGACGGTGGTGCCGGAGGCGATGACGTCGAAGCGCCCGGAGGCCAGCTCGTCGAAGATTCGCGGGCGGTTCAGGCGCTGGTGGCCAGCGCCGCCGCGAGCCCGAACGCGACCGACGTCGCGGCGACCTCGAGCACCGCGTTGCGCAGCGACACCTCCGCGGTGACCCGGTGCGCGGTCGCGGCCGGCACCCACGTCCGTCGCCACCACCACGCCAGCGCCAGCAGTGCCAGCAGGGTCACCGCCTTGGCCAGCACGATGCGCCCGTAACCGGTGTCGATCAGGGCCGCGACCGAGCCGAGCCGAACGGCCGCGTCGACGACGCCCGTCGCGGCGAGCACGGCGACGCAGCGCACCGCGAGCACCGAGTAGCGGGGGAGCAGCCGGGCCCACGCCCCGCGGGACCGGACCGTCAGGGCCAGCGCGACGAGCGTGCCGAACCACAGCGCCGCAGCGAGCGCGTGCGCGGCGTCGAGCAGCGATCCGAGGGTCTGCTGCGACATGTGCCCGGTGACCGGCCGGGCGATGACCGCCAGCGCCGCGGCGACGAGGACCGGCACCGTCGACCACGTCGCCGACCGGCGATACGCGAGCGCCGCGACGACCGTGCACGCCAGCGCGCACACCAGTGCGGCCACCCCGATCCGGCCGGTGCCCGCGCTGCCGAGATACTCCGCGAAGCGCGACAGCCCGAGCCGCGACACGGGGACGTTCGTCGTGTCCGCGGCCTGCAGCACGAGCTGCACGGCCTCCGTCAGGACCCAGAATCCGCCGAGCCCGGCGATCGCGCGCCAGAGGTCGGCGGGGGCGACGCCGGGCCGCCGCTCGTCGCGCACCATGACCCCGAGCGCGGCCAGGCCGAGAACCGTCGCACCGAGACACAGCGACAACGCCCGGACCCAGCTCGACGCGGCCGGGTTCGCCAACAGCCAGCCGGCGGCGACGCCCGCGGTGGCGCCGGCGCCGGCGGTGAGCAACCACGCGCGGTGCGCGGCGGTGCCGGTACCGCTCGTCGTCAACGTCCGGCCACCGGCGTCAGGCCTTCTTCGGCTTGCGCAGCACGAACCACAGCACGCCGGCGAGGACGACGACGCCCACGACGACGAAGATCCACACGGCCGGGCCGCTGTCCTCGTCGCTGTCGGACGCGGGCGCCGCGGCACCGGCGGCGGGCG
>NZ_AJFC01000311.1:0-16863 GCF_000256505.1 Rhodococcus sp. P14
CCGGACCGTCCTGCGTGAGGGTGAAGACCTGGGTGCCGGTGACGGGATGCCCGTCCGCGGACGTCACCCGGTAGGCGATGGTGTACTCGCCGGCCGGTCCGAGATCACCGACCGCCACGGACACCGTGGCGTCCTCGACGAGGGGATCGCCCTTGGACCACAGGTTGCCGTCCGGGCCCACGACGGTCAGGGCGGCGAAGGATTCCTGCAGGGCCTCGTTGAAGGTCAGGCTCACGCGCTCGGGGCCCTGGGCGATCTGCTCGCCCGGCGCGGGTGTGCTGGCGATGACGACCGAGTGCGCGGCCGCCGGCCCGGCAGCGAACAGCAACGCTGCCGCGACCGCGCCGAGGAGCCCGGCGAGCCGGGCGAGGACGAGGGGGGTCTGTCGCCGGCGCGCGGCGACGGTGTTCGGGATGTTCATGGATTTCTCTCTTCGAGGGGGTCGGTCGCGGTCATGCCGCGACGGGCGGCCCCCGCCGGGAGATGCCCGGTGCCGCCCGCGCCGCCGCGACCGGCCGCACCGTCGCGGGCGGCAGCAGCGTCCGAACCGCCTCGACGCGAGGGGGCACGGTGAGCCACGCGGCCCGCACCGCCCGGGTCAGCGGCCCGCACAGGCGTTGCGCCGCCTCGAGCAGGGCCGCGCACGCGACGACCGCGACGGTGTGCGCGGCGAGCATCGGCACCGACGTGTGCAGGTGACCCGTCGTCACCGCGGCGAGCACCAGGTGCGTCGCGGCCTGCCCGCCCGCGAGCACCACGATGGTGGGCACCGCGCGCAGGTGGGCCGCGACGAGCCCGACCCCGGCCGCGACGGCGACGAGCAGCGTCACCTCGGCGTTGCCGGGCACGCCGCCGCCCGCACTGCCGTGGGCGGCGACCGCCAGGGCGGCGGTCAGCGCTCCCGCGGCGGTGCCGCGCAGGGTCGAGCCGGGTGCCACGGTGGTCGTCGCTAGCGCACGCCGAGCCGGGCCAGCAGGTCGGCCTCGATGCCGTCCAGTTCCCGCGAGATACCGGCATGTGCGGCCTTGCGGCGCGGCGCCGGCATCTGCTCGGCCGCGTGCACCGCCGCCGTCAGGTCGCTGAGGCGGCCCCGGATGGCGTCGGCGAACTTCTGGGTTTCGGCGTCCTTGGGATGGCGCTCGAGGATCTCGGCGAGCGACTTCTCGGCCCCGGCGATGCGGGCGCTCAGGTGCGCGCCGTGACCGGTGTACTCGCCGAGCTGGTCGACGGCGACGCCCATGCGCTGGGCGCGCGCGGCGTCGAGCTGGCCGCGCAGCGCGGTCACCCCCTGGTACACCAGCGGCACGAGTACCGGTGCGAGCAGTCGCACGACGGCCAGGTAGCGCCGGACCTTCGCCGCGGTGAAGCCCTTCTGCGCGGCCGCCTTCTCCTGGGCCTTGAGCGTGGCGATCTGCTGCTTCTCGACCCGGGACTGCGCGGCGATCAGCGCCTTGTCCGCCTTGACCTGCGCCTTGGCCGCCTTGATCTCGGCCTTCGCCAGGCGGCGGTCGCGCCGGCGCTGGTTCTTCGCGTTGAGTTTGGCCTCGAGCTTCGCCTTGTGCTTGAGAGCCTTCGCCTCCGCCTTGCGGGTGGCGCGGCGCTTCCGCCTGCTGAACAACGCCATCGAACAGGACCCTCCATTCGGTGTACGGCACCCACGGCGCCACGATCAGCCTATCCGTGACGGTCGTTTCCGGTTGACCCTAGGTGGACGAATACTGTTCTTCAGTGTGAACGTATCCAGCGAGAGGCGGACCTCGCCGGCCCTGATCGAGGCGAGCGCGCTGACCCGGTGCCGGCACCGTGTCCATCTGGACGCGGCCTTTCCGGACGAGTTGAGCGCGGCCCCGGAGCATCCGGGAGCCAAGCAGCGGCAGGAGGCGGCGGCCACTCACCGCGAGGCCGTGCGGCAGCGGCTGTTCGACGCCCACCCCGGTGGGTGGGTGCGGATCGACCCCGAGGGCCCGGCGTCGCGGCGCGCCGACGCCACCCTCGACGCGTGCCGTCGCGGCGCGGACCGGATCTGGGGGGCGGTCCTGCCGGCGGAGCCCGACACCGGTCGGCGGGGCCGGGCCGAGATCCTGCTGCGCGACGTCGAGCGCGGCGGCTACATCCCGGTGATCGTGGTCAATCACAAGGTCACCGACCCGGGCCGCGGGGCGACGACCTCGGGGCTGTTCGTGTGGGAACCGGCGGTCGACGAGACCCGCAAGGTGCGCGGTCAGGTGCGCGACCAGATGCGGGTGGCCCACCTGTACCGGATGCTCGAGCGTCACGGCCTGGCCAGCCCGGCACAGGTCGGCGGCGCCATCGGGTACGGCGGGGACTGCATCCTCGTGCACGACCTCGGCGCGCTCCTCGAGGACTACGACGCCCGGCTCGCCGACCGGCTCGCGATCGCGCGGGGCGAGACCCCGACGGAGCCGTCGCAGATCGGGGAGTGCAAGACCTGCCCGTGGTGGCCGCGGTGCCGCGAGCAGCTGAGTGCGACGCACGACGTGTCGCTGGTTGCCCCGGGGCAACGCGCGACGGTGCTGCGCGAGCTGGGTGTGCACACGATCGACGAGCTGGCGCGCTGGGAGGGGGACCCGCCCGAGGTCTGGCCGCAGGGTTCGTTCGAGGACACCGTCGTGGTGGCCAAGGCGTGGCTGGCGGGTGCGCCGCTGGTGCGACGGCACGACCACGTGCACGTGCGCCGGGCGGACATCGAGATCGACATCGACATGGAGAGCTACCACGAGCACGGTGCGTACCTGTGGGGCACGCTGCTCAACGTCGACGGGATCTCCGCGTACCGGGCGTTCGTCAGCTGGGATCCGGTACCGACCGACGACGAGGCGCGCTCGTTCGCCGAGTTCTGGACGTGGCTGTCCGCGGAGCGGGCCGCCGCTGCGGCGAGCGGGAAAACCTTTGCGGCCTATTGTTATTCACGTACCGCGGAGGACAAGTGGCTACTCGGTTCGGCTCGGCGGTTCGCCGGGTTCCCGGGGGTGCCGAGTGAGGCCGAGGTGCGCGAGTTCATCGACTCGCCGCAGTGGGTGGACATCTACCAGGTCGTCACCGACCAGTTCGTGTGCCCGAACGGCAAGGGCCTCAAGAAGATCGCACCGATTGCGGGTCACCGCTGGCGCGACGAGGAGGCCGGCGGCGAGGCGTCGATGAGCTGGTACCGCGAGGCCGTCGGCTACGACGGGGATCCGGACCCGCAGCAGCGACGCCGGCTGCTCGAGTACAACGAGGACGACGTGATCGCCACGAAGGTGCTCCGTGAGTGGATGAGCGAGCGTGCGGTGCACGAGATCCCGCACATCTCGGACCTGTAGGTCACTGCTGCGGGGCGGCACCGGGTCACTGCTGCGGGGCGGCACCGGGTCACTGCTGCGGGGCGGCACCGGGTCACTGCTGCGGGGCGGCACCGGGTCACTGCTGCGGGGCGGCACCGGGTCACTGCTGCGGGGCGGCACCGGGTCACTGCTGCGGGGCGGCACCGGGTCACTGCTGCGGGGCGGCACCGGGTCACTGCTGCGGGGCGGCACCGGGTCACTGCTGCGGGGCGGCACCGGGTCACTGCTGCGGGGCGGCACCGGGTCACTGCTGCGGGGCGGCACCGGGTCACTGCTGCGGGGCGGCACCGGGTCACTGCTGCGGGGCGGCACCGGGTCACTGCTGCGGGGCGGCACCGGGTCACTGCTGCGGGGCGGCACCGGGTCACTGCTGCGGGGCGGCACCGGGTCACTGCTGCGGGGCGGCACCGGGTCACTGCTGCGGGGCGGCACCGGGTCACTGCTGCGGGGGTGGCACCGCCTCGGCGAGCCGGATCAGGGCGTCGACCACCGGCGGGCCGAACATCACGGGATCGTTGTGCTCGGCGCCCGGCAGGGCCACCTTTTCGACGAGCCGGCGGGCGGCGGCGGCCACGGCCTCGCTCTGGCCGGGCGGGACGATCGTGTCCGCCGTCCCGTAGACGACGGTGATCGGCACGTCGAGCCGCGCGACGGTCTCGGCGATCGGGAAGCGGTCCCACATCAGCCCGGTGGGCAGCAGCGGGTAGTGGTGCCGGCCGACTGTGGGCAGATCGACGAACGGTGAGCGCAGCAGCATGCCGGCGGGCGGATGCTCGGCGGCGAGGCCGGTCACCACGCCGGTGCCCAGGCTCTCCCCGAGGTAGAGCAGCCGGTCCGGAGCGACGTTCTCGCGGTCGAGGAGGTACTGCCGGGCGGCGCGCACGTCGCGGGCGAGGCCGTCCTCGCTCGGGCGGCCGGGGTTGCCGCCGTAGCCGCGGTAGTCGAAGAGCAGGGTGGCGAAACCGGCCTCCGCGAGTGCCGTCGCCAGCGGGGCGCGGTCGACGCGGCTGCCGCCGTTGCCCGAGGCGAGCAGCACCGTGAAGCCGCGTGCGGCGTCGCGGGCCGGGACGAACCAGGCGCCGAGTTCGAGCCCGTCGGAGGTCGTCAGCCGCACGTCGCGGGCACCGGGGAGCAGCGACTGCGCCGGCGGGGGCGGGGCCCGGTCGGGCAGGTAGATCAGCCGGCGCTGCCCGAACCACAGCGCCGACGCGAGCACCGCGACGACCGCGACCACGACCCATAGCAGGCGCATGAGTTGGATGGTGTGCCCTTTGGGCGGCCCTGGCAACCCAAAGGACACACCGGCCGCGGAGCGGCCTATCGCGGCGCCATGCGCAGCGCGCCGTCCATGCGGATGGTCTCGCCGTTGAGGTAGTCGTGCTCCGCGATCATCTGCACGAGCTGGGCGTACTCGGCCGGCTGGGCGAGGCGGGACGGGAAGGGCACGCCCGCCTCGAGGCCCTTGCGGTACTCCTCGGTGACGCCGGCGAGCATCGGGGTGTCGACGATGCCGGGGGCGATGGTGTTGACCCGGATGCCGTACTGGGCCAGGTCGCGGGCCGCGGGGACGGTCATGCCGTGGACGCCGCCCTTGGAGGCGGAGTAGGCGATCTGGCCGATCTGGCCCTCGAACGCGGCGACGGAGGCGGTGTTGACGATGACGCCGCGCTGGCCGTACTCGTCGACGGGCTCGGTCTTGGCCATCGCGTCGGCGGCCAGGCGCAGCACGTTGAACGTGCCGAGCAGGTTGACGGTTATGACGGTGCGGAACAGCTCGAGGTCGTGCGGGCCGTTCTTCGACAGGACCCGGCCGGCCCAGCCGACGCCGGCGCAGTTGACGACGATGCGCAACGGCACGCCCGAGGCGACGATCTGGTCGACGGCGGCCTGCACGTCGTCGGCGCTGGTCACGTCGGTGGCGATGAGGGTGACGCCGGCGGGCGCCTTGTCGCCGACGCGTTCGATGGACTGGGCGAGGTCGAGACCGAAGACGGTCGCGCCGGCGTCGGCGAGACGCTGGGCGGTGGCTGCGCCGAGACCGGACGCCGCGCCGGTGACCAGTGCGGCGGTTCCCTGAATTTCCACTGCCGTGCTCCTTTCGTGGCGCCACCGTTCGGCGTGCGCCTTGTCGACGGTGGCACCTTAGCGCGCGCTAGCTCCGTCCGGTGCGGCGGCGGACCGCATGCCATCCTCGGGGGATGGCACGGACGTGGTTGTCGGTGACGGTGGAGCTGCTCGGTGGGCGCGGCGAGCAGCTGTGGCCGTGGCCCGGCCGCGTCTTCGCGGTCGGACCGTCGCACACCTTCGAGGACCTGGCCAGTGCCATCAACGATGCCTTCGCTCGATGGGACCGCTCCCACCTGTCGATGTTCATCCTGCCCGGCGGACGAGTGGTCACCGACGCGCAGACCGGCGCCGAGATCGCCGGGTCGATCGGTGGGCCCATCACGGAGCCGGTGGACATCGAGTCGTCCGAGGTCGCTCGGCTGCTGGGGCCTGGAGCGGAATTCCAGTTCACCTTCGACCTGGGCGACGACTGGACGCACCGGTGCGTGATCGGGAAGGAGAAAGTCGACCCCGTGGAAGTGCTGGGAACCGCGCCGACAAAGCCCCTGCCGTACTGGGGGTGGGGCGACATCCCGGACCAGTACGGGCGCCGGTGGGCCGACGACGACGGGCAGAGCCGAGCGCCGCGCAGACCGAGTCGTCCGCATCCCATGCTGGTGCACGCCTGGCCCGCACGAGAGCAGGTGGTCGACCCGTCCGAGCTGCGCGCGGCTGTGGCGACTGCAGATGCACCCCGCTTCCTCGCTGCGGTGCGGGGACACGAGGTCGACGATTTGCTGCAGCAGGTGGGGGCCGGCATACCGACGGCCCTGCAGCAGCGGCGTCGGGAAGCCGAGCCGGTGGCACTGTCGGTGATCGACCGGCTGACTCGGCGCGGCGGCCCCGGTGACGAGGTGCTGGCCGAGGACCTGCTCGCGTGTCTGCACGGCGAGTCGCTGACCGGCCGGGTGCTACCTGTCGACCTCGAGATGCTCAGTGCCGCGCTGGAAGGCGATCCGGGCGTATCGACCGGTGGGTACATCGATCTGCGCACCGGGGAGGTGTACGACGAGAGCAGTACCGACCCGATGATGGTCGGGGAAGACGTCGCCGTCGACGTCGAGACCGAGCCCGACCGGTGGCTTCGGTTCGACCGCACCGGCGCGCGGGACGGTTGGCGCGACATGGCGGCCTTCGCCGAGCGGCAGCAGGATGTCGCGCTGCGGGAGCGGCTGCAGCGGGCGATCGAGGGCAAGGGCGCCTTCCGTCGCTTCCGCGACCTCGTCCACCACGAGGGTCTTGCCGACCCTTGGGACGCCTTCGTCGCCGACCGCCGACTGGGTCGTGCCCGCGAGTTCCTCGCCGACGCGGGTATTCGCGTGGGGTGACGGTCCGGGCGGGTGTGCCAGGAGCGTCTGTGCCCCTCGGGGGTCAGCCGACGGAACACGGTGGCCGACGGTGTGCGAGGAGTCCGGTCGTCGCCGCAACCCGTCGCCGCATCCCGGCCGGCTCCGTCCTGAAAGGGGACGTTCACGGTGTCGGTCCGCGCCGGCGGATCCCCGTTCCGCTCTCGCCGTCGCCGAGAGCGGGAACCTACCGCGGGTCGTCGCGTCCGAGGCGCGTCGCGCCGATCCCGGCCGCGACGAGGCACGCCGCGGCACCGAGCAGTAGCCCGGCCCGGCCACCCCACTGCTCGCTGACCCACCCCGCGACCGGGCCGCCGACGGCGGTGGAGCCGAGGAAGGCCACGGCGAACAGCGCCATCACCCGCCCGCGCATGCCGGGGGCCGCGGCGAGCTGCAGGGAGCTGTTGGTGGTGGCGGTGAACGCGACGCTCAGGACGCCGACCAGCACCATCGCGGCGAGCATGAGTTCGAGCGTGGGCGCCGCCGCGGCCGCGAGCAGCACCACACCGAACACCGCGGAGGTGACCACCACGGCGGTGGTGCCGGTGCGACCCCAGGTCGCCACGGCGAGACCGCCGACGACGGCACCCGCGCCCATCGCGGCGGTGAGGAAGCCGTAGGTCTCGGCGCCGGCGCCGAAGGTCTGTCGGGCGACCACGGGCAGCACCACCTGGAACTCGTAGGCCAGGCAGCCCACCAGTGCCATCGTCAGCAACGGAACCGCGAGGGCCGGGGTCTGCCGCACGTGCGCGAACCCCTCGCGGAGCTGCCCGCGGGCACGGGCGGCGGGTGGCGACGGGCGCAGCAGGGACAGGTCCAGGCTCGCGAGGGAGGCGACGACGGCGACGAAGCTGAGTGCGTTGAGCAGGAAGCACACCCCGAGACCGCCGACGGCGATGATCAGTCCCGCGACGGCCGGGCCGATCAGGCGCGCGACGGACGCCAGCACCGATTGCAGGCTCACGGCGTTGCGCAGGTCCTCCGGCCCGACGAGCTCGAGCATGAACGACTGCCGGGCGGGATTCTCGAAGCACTGGTTGAGGCCGAGGACGACGGCGAGGACGTAGACGTGCCACAGCTGGACGGCGCCGGTGACGGTGAGCAGGCCCAGGACGAGGGCCTGCACGCCCATCGCGGACTGCAGGCCGATCATGAGCCGGCGCTTGTCGACGCGGTCGGCGACCACGCCGCCGTAGGGGCCGAGCAGCAGCATCGGCACGGTCTGTAGGGCCAGGACGAGGCCGATGGCCGTGCCGGAACCGGTGAGTTCGAGCACCAGCCAGGACTGGGCGACCGTCTGCATCCACGTGCCGATCAGGGAGATCGCCTGTCCGCTGAGGTAGCGCCGGAAGTTGGCGCCGCGGAAGGCGGCGAAGGTCTGTCCGCGCAGGTCGGTGAGGACGGTCATCGGCGCTCCTCCGCGGAGCGACGGCACATCTGCTCGGCGAGCGCTTCGAGCGCCGGGAGGGCGTCGTGCAGGGCGTGGAGCCGATCGGAGGACAGTTCCGCGAGGTGCTCGGTGAACACCGCGGTACGCATGCGACGCAGGTCGGCGAAGGTGCGGGCACCGGCCTCGGTGATGTGGGCGCGGACGACGCGCTTGTCGTCGGGGTCGGGGGAGCGGGTGAGCAGCCCGGCGTCCTCGAGCTTGCCGAGCATCCGCGAGAGCATGGTGGGGTTGAGGCCCTCGATCTCGGCGAGTTCGCGCACGCCGACGGTCTCGCGGCGGGCGACGGTGGCGAGGATCGAGAACTGGGAGCGGGTGAGCCCGCCCGCGCCGGTGGTGCGGCGGTCGACGCGGCGCGCGATGCGGCCGAGAGCCACGCGCAGGCGGTTGACGTCCTCGTCGTCGAAGCGATCGTGTGCGGGCGTGATGCCACCTCCATTTAGTTGCCTATCGGCAAGCATACTCCTGGGCGGGCGGTCGCGCAGGCGTCCGGAGGGCACTCTCTATCGTTCGACGGAGTCCGAGGCGGCGGGGACCGGGTGGGTCTCGGCGCGGCGGCGCAGCAGGGCGCGACCGGTCACGGCGGCGAGCGCGACGGCGAGGGTCGCACCGCCCGCGACGGGGCCGACGGGCGTGCCGGGGGCCAGGCCCTCGCCGAGCATCCAGGCGCCGAACCCGAAGAACAGCGCCGACGCCGCCAGCCGGATCGCGTTCTCCGGCAGGTGCCGGCCGAGGACGGCGCCGAGGACGATGGCCAGGGCGTCGGCGGCCACCATGCCGACCGTCGAGCCGACCCACACGCCGGCCCAGTCGTTGTCCGCGGCCAGGGTGATGGTGGCGAGCATGGTCTTGTCGCCGAGTTCGGCGAGGAAGAAGGCCGACAGGACGGCGAGGAAGGCCGAGCGGGTGACGCGGGCCGCCTTGCCCTGCTCGTCCTCGTCGAGGGAGTCGCCGCGCAGCGTCCACAGGCCGAAGAACAGGAAGGCCAGGCCACCGACGATCGCCATCGCCGAGGTGGGGATCGCCAGACCCAGGTAGTGGCCCACGGCGACGGAGACTAGGTGCACGGCGGTCGTGGCCGCGAGAATGCCGGACAGCACCACCCACCAGCGGTAGCGAAGGGCGAACGTCATCGCCATGAGCTGCGACTTGTCGCCGAGCTCGGCCGCGAACACCACGACGAAACTCAGAACCAGGGCGGACCACATGCCGGGGTTGCTCCTCCTCGTGTCGTGTGGAGGAGGCGGGGACCTTCCTCCGGCCGGACGACGCGGATGCGTCGCGGCCGAAGGTCTCGCCCACCGGTACGGATTCCGGTTCGCCGGGCCGGGCTGAACGCCAGTATGTCGACCGGGCGATTGCGGGCTACTCCCCTTCGCTTAGGCAACCATAATCGGAGCGGCACGAAATCGCAAAGGCGGCAACAAGTTTGGGAACCCGAACTTTTCGGTGCGGGTCCCGGTCAGGCGGCGAGCAGCATGGCCAGAACCGCGGTGTCGGGATCGCTGTTGGGGTCCACCCCGACCCGGCTGACCAGCGACGTCACCGTTCCGTCGGCCTCCGCCTCCACCCACGCGGCCCGGTGCTCGAGCCCCAGGTGCGGCAACCCCGGCAGCAGCACGCAACCCGAGGCCGCCCCCGTGCACTCCGGCAGCGACGGCCGGGTCTCGGACGGCGGGTGCAGCACGATCAGGGCGGGCGGCTGATGCGCCGCGAACCGGCCCGGCTCCACCGCCTCGTCGCCGATCACCGGTCCCTCCGCGAGCACCAGGCCCACCGTGCCCGGCTCGGGGTCGTCCGGCAGTTCCTCACGCACCCCGAACACCGTCGACGTGGTCAGCAGGCCGGGCAGCGACGCCACCCGCACCGTCACCGCGAGCAACTGCGCCCACTCGCGGGTGCTCTCCGGCCACCGCCCCGACACCACGAATCCCCGCAGGGATCCGGCGGTGTGGAAGGCGGCGAGGCCGATCTGTTCGTTCCCGTTCATCCCGCTACCTCCTCGGTGTGACGACAGTCGATGACCGATACACGCCGTTGGGTAGGTGAAGAATGACCGTTTCGTCCGCTGGCACACAAGAGCCCCCGAGTGCCAGCTCCGTCCGAAGCCCCGGGAACGCGCGAAGGGGACGCCGGAATCCGGCGTCCCCTTCACGACGTGCGACGCGACTAGACCAGCAGACCGGAGGTCTGGGTGCGGGCGCGCTCGAAGCGGGCCTGCACGTCGGCCCAGTTGACGATGTTCCAGAAGGCCTTGACGTAGTCGGCCTTGACGTTCTGGTACTGCAGGTAGAAGGCGTGCTCCCACATGTCGAGCATGAGCAGCGGGGTCAGGCCGATCGGGATGTTGCCCTGCTGGTCGTACAGCTGGACGATGATCAGGCGCTGGCCGATGGAGTCCCAGGCCAGGATGGACCAGCCGGAGCCCTGGATCGAGTTGGCGTTCGCCGAGAAGTGGTCCCGGAAGGCGTCGAAGGAACCGAACGCGTCGTCGATCGCGGCACCGAGTTCACCGTCCGGCTTGTCGCCACCCTCCGGCGACAGGTTCTTCCAGAAGACGGAGTGGTTGGTGTGGCCGCCGAGGTGGAAGGCCAGGTCCTTCTCCAGCTTGGTGGCCTGCGCCGCCATCGTGCCGTTCTCCCGTGCCTCCGCCATCTTCTCGAGGGCGGTGTTGGCGCCGGCAACGTAGGTCGCGTGATGCTTGCTGTGGTGCAGCTCCATGATCTTCGCCGAGATGTGCGGCTCGAGCGCGGCGTAGTCGTAGGGCAGGTCCGGAAGTGTGTACTCAGCCACGAAGGGTCCCTTCTGTTCGGGCCCGGTAGGGCCCGTGCGTGATTTTCAAGTACTCCTGGGTTTCCACCCAAACCCATAAGTACACCCTCTGCAAGATCGCCTGCGCAGCCGGTCGGCGCCGGGACATCGGGGGTCACGGCGCCGGCCGGCCACGGGCGGAGCGTCTACCTGCGGAAACGCCGCGCAATTCGGCCGGCACATGAACGGCCGCTTAACATCGGCGGGTGTTTCGGCCCTTCGCGAGCGACGGGACGCGCGATGCCCCGGCGCCGCGCGTGGACCTGCCGGGTGTGAACCTGCTCCGCACCGTCGCCGTCCTGGCGGTGCTGTACTCGCACATCTCCTTCTATCTGATCGACGACCTCGGCACCGGCTGGTGGGTCATCGACGTCGTGTACCGGGTGCTCGTCGAGGGGGCCGGTCTCAACCAGCACCTGTCCTTCCTCGGCGTCGCGATGTTCATGACCCTGACCGGGCTGCTCATCACCCGCTCCGCCATCCGCGACGAACCGCGCCGCTTCCTCGTCGCCCGCAGCGCGCGGCTGATCCCGGCGTTCTGGGTGGCGATCCTGGCCGCGATCCTGCTGGTGCGGCTCGGTGTCAACGGCATGTTCAGCGGCCAGACCGGCGTCTCCGACGCCGAGGCCGTACTCAGCTTCTTCCTGGGTGGGTTCTTCCTGAAGCCCGAGGTGGCGGTGCTCGGGGTCACCTGGACCCTCGCCGTCCAGATCACCTTCTATCTGTACTGCGTGGCCGCCCGGCCGCTCCTGCACACCCGGCCCATCGTCGTCCCCGTCCTCGGGGCGGTGGCGTGCATGCTGGTGCTGCTGTACAACCTGTACCTGCCGGAGCCGTACACCGCGCCGTTCCTGTCCAAGATCGCGGCCACGATGCCGACCGTGTTCCTCGGTCAGATCGTGTACCTCGGCTGGGCGCGGCTGACGTCCCGTCGCTGGCTGATCGTCGCGCTGCTCGCCCAGGTCCAGGTGATCCACCTGGCCACCGACTACCAGGTGTACTGGGCCGGCAGCCGCTACCTGTGGACCATCGTCGTGGTCACCGCGTGCGTGGTGCTGATCTCCCGCATCGACGGCCGGTTCGCCCGCTCGCGGGTGCTGCACTGGACCGCGACCCGCAGCTATGCGATCTACCTGGTGCACACGCTGGTGCTGTACCGGGTGTACGAGAACACGGTCGCCCATCTGGGCCGCACCGGGGCCGTGCTCGCGTTCCTGGTGGTGTGTGCGGCCGTCTCCGAACTGCTCTACCGCGGCGTCGAGGTGCCGGCCGCCCGCTGGATCAGCGCCCGGTGGCTCCCGCCCCGCCCGTCGCCCCAGGTCACGGCCGAGGCGGAGCCCGTGGAGAAGCCGCGCGCGTAGCATCGAGGCATGTCCTGGTTCGACGACATCCTTGCCCGTGCGGGTTCGAAATCGGTGATGGTCGCGCAGGAGCAGGCGCTGCCCGGCCGGGCCGAGCCGCTGCCCGTCCCCGACACCCACTACGTCAACGGACACCGCATCGCCCCGCCGTTCCCCGAGGGACTGCAGACCGCCGTCCTCGGGATGGGCTGCTTCTGGGGAGCCGAGAAGGAGTTCTGGCAGCTCGAGGGCGTGTACTCCACGGCCGCGGGATATGCCGGTGGATACACCCCGAACCCCACCTACGAGGAAGTCTGCTCGGGCCGGACCGGGCACACCGAGGTGGTGCTGGTGGTGTTCGATCCGAAGGTGATCTCCTACGGGGGCATCCTCAAGCAGTTCTGGGAGAACCACGATCCCACCCAGGGCATGCGTCAGGGCAACGACCACGGCACCCAGTACCGCTCGGCGATCTACACGTTCGACGAGGGGCAGATCGAGATCGCCGAGGCCACCGCCGAGAGTTACGGCGCCCGCCTCGCCGCCGCCGGCTACGGCGCCGTGACGACCGAGATCGCGCCGCTCACGCAGTTCTACTACGCGGAGGACTACCACCAGCAGTACCTGGCGAAGAATCCGAACGGGTACTGCCCCGTCCACGCCACCGGGGTGAGCTGCCCGGTCGGGCTCGGCGCCTGACGCAGCGCCCCCGCCGAGCGGATCGGCCTCGGCGACGTCCGGCGCTTCTGTGACGTTGGCCGGGACACCTTGCAGTCCTTAGCTGTGCGTATCACCCTGGAGTGAGGGAGTTGTCACGGGGGAGAGGATCGAGGCCGAGATGATGGGGAACACGAGCGGATATCTGCGGGTCCTGCGGCGCGGGCTGCGGGGTCGCCACCCGCTGATCCGGCGCACCGATCGCGTCGAGGCGCGCCTGGTGGTCGCGGTGCTGGTCCTTCTCCTGGCGGCGATCCCCCTCGCCGGCTGGGTCGGCGCCCGTACCTGGGACACCCAGTCCGCTCTGGCCGTGCAGCAGACCGCCGAGCGCACCCTCGTGACGGCGACGACGCAGGCGCCGGCCGAGGCCACGGACGTCACCGTCGGCGAACTCGCGATGACGGCCTCCGCGGCCGCCCCCGCCACCTGGATGTGGGGCGACGAGAAGCGCCGGGGCGACGTCACCGTGGACTACGGCACACCGGCCGGCGCCGACGTGCAGATCTGGGTCGATCCGAACGGCGAACAGGCTCTCGCACCGCTGAGCGCAACGAGCGCGAAGATCTCCTCGGTCCTGGTCGGGGTCGCCCTCTGGTGCGCCGCGGCCCTGCTCGCCGCCGCGATGTTCGGCTACGGCCGGTGGCGGCTGGATCGCACACGCCGCCGGGAGTGGAGCCGCGAGATCGCGGCCTTCCTCGGTTCCACCAGCAGCCACTGACCGCGCCGGCTCGTCACACCTGCGGCATGACCTCCCTCGCCACCAGTTCGAGGTGGTCGAGGTCGGCCAGATCCAGCACCTGCAGGTAGATGCGCTGCGACCCGGCCTCGGCGTAGCGGCCGATCTTGTCGATCACCTCGGCGGGGGTGCCGGCGAGGCCGTTCTCCCGCAGCTCGTCCACCTCGCGTCCGATCCGACCGGCGCGGCGGGCGATCTCCGCCTCGTCGCGACCGCAGCACAGCACGAGCGCGGTGGAGTACGTCAGCTCGGCCGGGTCGCGGTCGGCCGCGCGGCACGCCTCCTGCACCCGCGCGAACTGGGCCGCGGTCGCCTCCACCGACTGGAACGGGATGTTGAATTCGTCCGCGTACCGGGCGGCGAGGGCCGGGGTGCGGCGCTTGCCCCCGCCGCCGATCACGATCGGCGGACCGGAACGCTGGTGCGGCTTGGGCAGCGCCGGCGAATCGACGATGCGGTGGTGCGCCCCCTCGTAGGAGAAGGTCTCGCCCACGGGCGTCTGCCACAGGCCGGTGATCACGGCGAGCGACTCCTCCAGCTTGTCGAAGCGCTCCTTCAGCGACGGGAACGGGATCCCGTAGGCGAGGTGCTCCTCCTCGTACCAGCCGGCGCCCAGACCGAAGTCGACCCGCCCGCCGCTCATCGCGTCGACCTGTGCGACGGAGATCGCGAGGGGGCCGGGGTGGCGGAACGTCGCGGAGGTCACCAGCGTGCCCAACCGGATCGTGGAGGTCTCCCGCGCCAGACCGGCCAGCGTGATCCAGGCATCGGTCGGACCGGGCAGGCCCGCGGAGTTCATCGCGAGATAGTGGTCGGAACGGAAGAACGCGCCGTAGCCGAGCCGCTCGGCCGTCTGCGCGACGGCGAGCAGATCCCCGTAGGTGGCACCCTGCTGAGGTTCGGTGAAGATCCGTAGTTCCATGCCGTCGATCATTTCAGTTCGACGAAGACGACGTGGGTCTGCGTCGCACCGACGTTCTTCCCGGAACGGACCCGTGCGGGAGCCGGACGCCCTCCTCGGACGCAACCGATCCTCCTTATCGGGCCGTCGCCGAGGCCCTCTCGCGCAAGCACGGGCGTGCGGGGGAGGTGGACGACGCGGCGCGATCGTCGCGGTGCCGTCGCCGGGACCTACGAGCTGTGCGTGGTGGTGCAGAAGATGTCTGTGGTGCAGAAGATGTCTGTGGGGCAATGGATGACGTGGGTGCGTCGTCATCTCACCGCCGAAATGTTCCCGGAGTGAGGCGATGTGCGGCTGTGGAAACTGTGCCTTCTGTGGATGAAGCTGTGGAAACTGTGGATAACTCCCGCGCGGAGGCATTTTCACGCGGCGCCGGTGGAGCCCGGGAATCGGACGGGTTCCAGTTCTGCGGGGTCGCGGCGGGATGCCGGTGCTCGCTGCATACGCCCCGGCGGCGTGCCAGTATTGACGATGTGAGCTTCTCCGACGTGCCCACCGTCACCGTCTCGGACGTGCCGCCGATCGGCCCCGACGTCGTACTGCTCGACGTACGCGAATCCGACGAATGGGACCTCGGGCACGCTCCCGGGGCTCTGCACATCCCCATGAGCGACGTTCCCGCCCGCCTGGACGAGATCGACATCGACGCCGAGGTGTACGTCGTGTGCCGCCAGGGAGGACGCTCACTCGCCGTCGTCGAATACCTGTCCCAAGTCGGCTACGAGGCGATCCAGGTCCACGGCGGAATGGTGTCCTGGCAGCAGAACGGACTGCCCCTCACCGCCGACGGCGACACCCCGGCGAAGATCTATTGATGGCTGCCTACCAGATCTGCGTCCGCTGCGGGCACCGCTGGCCCGTGTCCTGGCAGCCCCGGCAGTGGTGCCCGGGCTGCCGGGGCCTGCTGCTGTCCCCCGACGACACCGCCGCCCCCGTGCCGCCGCGGCGCCGCAACTTCCGCTGGGTCGCACGGCCGCCGCAGACCCGGTCCGCCGCGGACGGCCGCCGGCCCCGGCGCCGGTCCGCGGGACCTACCCCGCACTACCGCGAGGTGCCGCGCTGGGGCCTCGCCGACCCGCGTCCGGTCGACGAACCGACGGAACCGTCGCGGGAGGACACCCTCGCCGACCTCGCCCCGACGCTCCTCGCGGGCGCGGCCGTCGTCTTCGGCCTCGCCGCGGTCGCCGAGGCGATCCGGTACGGGCTGCTGCTGTACAACCGCACGCGCCTCGTGGATCCCCTCGCTCTCGCCGCCTCCGACGCCCTGGTGTGGGCCACCCAGCTGTGCGGACCCGCCGTCGCCCTCGCCGCGGGTGTCGCGGCGACGCTGCGCCTGATCCGGGTGCGGCGACAACTGTTCGCCGCCCGCGGACTCGCCGACCCCCGCGGCCGGCTGTCGCTGCTGCTCGGCTGCCTCGTGCCCGGAGTGAACCTCGCGCTGCCCGGGGTCTTTCTCACCGAGGTCACCGGTCCCGGCGACCCGCGGCTACGACGAGCCGTGCGGACGTGGTGGGTGCTGTGGGTGCTCGGCGGCGTGCTGTTCGTCGTCAACGTGCTGTGGCGGCAGCGGGACGCCCTGCAGGCGCAGGCCGACGGCGTGCTGCTCGCCGCCGTGACCGCGGCCCTCGCCGCGGCCGTCGCCGTCGCGGCCCTGCACGTCGTGCGGCTGTTCGACGACCACGATCTGCGCGGCCGTCCCCGTCGCCTGCCCCGCCGCACCGTGGCGACCGGCCCGAAGCACGAACCCATCGCTCCGATCGAACCGGTCGGCGCCCGCACCGACGAGGTGGTGGCCCCGTGACCGCGGGCTGGGAACCGCGCGTCGTCGCCCACCGGGGTGCCTCCGCCGCCAAGGCCGAGCACACCCTCGCGGCCTACGAACTGGCGCTGCAGGAAGGCGCCGACGGCCTCGAATGCGACGTACGGCTGACCCGCGACGGGCATCTGGTGTGCGTCCACGACCGCACCGTCGACCGCACCTCCAACGGGAGCGGCATGGTGAGCGAGATGACCCTCGCCCAGCTCGAGGAACTCGACTACGGCAGGCCCCGCGAG